>JBBUBG010000106.1:0-4650 GCA_038058345.1 Patescibacteria group bacterium
AGATGGCTCTTGGTTATTCGCATCCGATAATTATTCCAGTTCCAGCAGAGCTTAAGCTCGTAATGGAGAAAGGGGCAATTGTTATTTCCGGAGTAGACAAGGATCTTGTCGGCGAGTATGCTGCCCGAATTATCAGGTGGAAGAAGCCAGAGCCATATAAGGGTAAGGGTATTCGTCATTAAGGTCAGACGATCCGTCGCAAGCAAGGCAAGAAATCTGTGGCCTAAATTGTATGAAAAAAACAACTACAAAAAACGAGAAAAGAGTAAGAAGGCACAAGAAGATTCGCGCGCGTCTTTCTGGTACAACAGAAAGGCCACGTCTTTCTATTTTCAGATCCAACAAACATTTGTATGCACAGGTGATCGATGATGCAAAAGGAATCACAATGGCATCAGCTAGTGACATGGGAGTGAAGGGCAAAAAAGCTCTTGAGCGAGCTTCTGTTATCGGAGAATCTGTTGCAAAATCCGCTACTGCAAAAAAAGTTAAGAGCGTAGTGTTCGACCGTGGAGGTTTTAAATATGATGGTCGAGTAAAGGCGCTTGCTGAAGCAGCAAGAAAAGGTGGACTTGAATTTTAAAAAATATGGAAAATAATAAACCAAATAATAATAGAGGAGCTACCCCAGGGCGAGGAAGTCGCCCGCAAGGGGGAAGAGGAGGACGCCCCGATCGTGCTCGCACAGAGAGGGCCAAGCCGGAGTTTGATCAGAAAATGCTCGAGGTTCGTCGCGTTGCTCGTGTTGTCGCTGGAGGTCGCCGATTTTCTTTTGCAGTTGCTATCGTGGCTGGAAATAGAAATGGAAAAGTTGGAGTAGGAACAGGAAAGGCTGGCGATACAGCAAGCGCCATCGACAAGGCGATGAAAAGTGCGAAGAAAAGTATGATCACTATTCCGATGGGCGAGAATCGTTCTATTAAGCATCAGACTTTTGCAAAATACGCGAGCGCTCGGGTAATGCTTAAGCCAGCGCAGGGCCGAGGTCTTGTTGCGGGTTCGGCTGTCCGAAGCGTTCTTGAGCTTGCTGGGATCACTGATGTTAATGCAAAGGTGCTTTCGCCAAGTAAGAATAAATTAAATATTGCTCGCGCAACTATTCAGGCCCTTTCCTAGAGATCAATTTAATAAACTGCCATGCAAATTCACGAAATAAAACGAAATACTAAATTAAAGAAACACCGAACGATCGGACGTGGTGGTAAGCGTGGGACAACTTCTGGCAGAGGCACAAAGGGTCAGATTGCAAGAGCTGGACACAAGCTTCGCCCAGAGCTTCGAGATATCATCAAAAAGTTGCCAAAACGTCGCGGATACAGCGCCCCTCGTTTCGCCGACAAGCCTCTTGTTGTGAATTTGTTATCAATCGAGGGAGTTTTTGAAAACGGAGCAATTGTTTCTCCTACAACCTTGGCGGAGAAGAAATTGATTGACGTTGCTTCTGGAAGAACTCTTCAGGTTAAAATTTTAGGGAGCGGGGAACTCACAAAGAAGCTCTCCTTTAGTGGAGTAGATTTTTCTGCTTCTGCAAAGGCAAAGATCGAAAAAGCAGGGGGTACAATTACGCTTAAATAATCACCACACTCGATGGAAACATTTTTTTCTAAAATCCGGATCATGATGGCCGATCGCTCGCTCTTAAAAAAGATTGGGTTTGTTTTTTTTATACTCCTGCTGGTTAGAGCGGGAGGCGCCGTCCCAATTCCGGGGGTAGACGTAACTCGTCTTTCGAGTTTTCTTTCTGGCAACCAATTTTTTGGTCTTCTCAATATTTTTTCTGGAGGTGGCCTCTCTAATCTTTCTATTTTCATGCTTGGGGTTGGTCCATATATTACGGCTTCTATCATAATGCAGTTGCTTACGATTGTTTTTCCAAAATTGAAAGAGGCATATCAAGAAGGCGGGGAAGCTGGACGAAAAAAGTTTGCACAATATTCACGCATGATCTCGATTCCACTTGCTGTGATTCAGGGACTCGGGCTGCTTACTATCCTTCGTCAGCAGGGAATTCTTGGTGATATTACTGTTATGCAAAACTTAGTTAATGTCGCTGTGATTACTGCTGGCGCTACTCTCGTTATGTGGCTTGGCGAGCTTGCTACTGCATACGGTATTTCAAATGGTACTTCGCTTATTATTTTTGCGGGTATCGTTTCTGGAATTCCTGCTCAAATTCAAGCCGCTGCTGTGAACTTCAGCCCTGCTGATATTCCTATTTATGCCGCCTTTTTTGCAATTGCTATTGCCATTATCGCCGCCGTTGTAATTATCACTGAAGCAGAGCGTCCTATCCCAATAACTTACGCAAAGAGAATTCGTGGTAATCGTGTTTTCGGTGGAGTGTCAACACATTTGCCTCTTCGTGTTAATCAAGCGGGAGTTGTTCCGATTATTTTTGCTCTTTCAATTTTGCTCTTCCCTCAAATCATCGCTAGTTTTCTTTCTGGAATTGACCAGGTTTATGTTCAGATGGTTGCTCAATTTATTAAGGATGCGATTAGTAATACCTGGGTTTATGGAGGCTCCTATTTTATTTTAGTGTTTTTGTTTACCTACTTCTACACCGCAGTTACTTTTGACCCAGAGGCTATCTCTGAAAACTTACAGAAATCTGGAGCGTTTATTCCGGGTATCCGCCCAGGTCGTTCAACGGCAGAATATCTTTCTTCGGTGACTACACGGCTAACTCTTGTCGGGGCACTATTCCTTTCGATTATTGCAGTGCTTCCAATCGTCATGCAGAGCCTTACTGGACAGCAATCACTTGCTATAGGTGGAACGGCGATGTTGATTGTGGTTTCGGTGGTTTTGGATCTAGTCAAACAGCTTGACGCCCAGATCTCCATGCGCGAGTATTAGGAAGCTTAAAAAGACGCAATCTCCGTCGTTGCCTTCACTAGAAAAAATCTCAACGTACTATTCAGTACGTCTCGAGTTTTTTCTAGCTCGGCGCCTCGGATATTGCATCTTTTTAAGCTTCCTAAGGGGACTAAAGCCTTTTGGACGCCCGGCGTCCAAAAGTTTAGTGAATTTCTATTGTTACTAAATATGCTAATATCAGTGCATGGATGTTCAAACATTTGTGATGATCGGTAGGTCGGGTTCGGGGAAGGGGACGCAGGCGGAACTACTATCGCGCTCGCTTCGCGAGCGCGATAGTAGTTCCGAAGTTTTTTATCTAGAGTCAGGTGCCCGCTTTCGGGAATTTGTGGCATCTGCCGGTCATTCGCAGGAGCTAGCAAAGCAGAGGATGAGTCGCTCTGATCGTCAGCCAGATTTTCTTGCAGTTTGGATGTGGGCTCATTTACTCATTGATAACGCTCATGAAAATCAGCACTGGATTATTGATGGAACTCCTCGTTCAAAACTTGAAGCTGAAGTTATTGATTCCGCCTTCGATTTTTACGGACGAAGTAAACCAATTATTTTGTATGTAAATGTTTCTCGTGGTTGGTCAGAAATTCGCTTGACCGCTCGTGGGCGAGCCGACGACAGACGAGTGGGTGATATTAAAAAAAGACTTGATTGGTTTGACAACGATGTCGTTCCTGCAATCGAATGGTATCGCAACAATCCAAAATATTTTTTCTGTAATATTAATGGCGAGCAATCAATTGAAGAAGTGCATCAAGAAATAATCTCAAAACTCGGAAGGGCGTAAGACCCCATATCAAAATAAATGGCTAAACCAAAAGCAAAAATTTCGAGGAAAAATGAGAGGATGAGGAGGGAGGTGTACTTTACGTATTCCGACCGACGAAACTCTCATTTTTACCGAAATTTTTGCTTTTGGTTAGCCAAGGGAGATTTTATTATTAACGGTTTATTTTGAGATGGGGTCTCTAGTAACAATTAAGAAGGCGAATGAATTAAAAATAATCCGCGAAGCTGGAAAAAGGCTAGGGGAGATTTTGAAAATTTTGGGAGATTATGTAGCACCGGGAATTTCGACGCTAGATTTAGACAGGAAAGCAAAAGAGTTGATCGAAGCAAATGGAGATGCCCCTGCTTTTCTTGGATACAAAGCCTCTGGCATGCGAAAAAGTTATCCTGCAACTCTTTGCGTTTCCGTTAATGATGAAATCGTCCATGGTATACCTGGTGATTATATTTTGAAGGATGGTGATATTGTTGGCCTGGATCTCGGACTTATCCGAGAGAAGCTTTTTGTGGATGCTGCCATCACTGTGGCGGTTGGGAAGGTTTCCAGCGAAGAGGCAAAGCTTATTGAAGCCACGAAGGAGTCGCTTAATTTGGCCATTAAAACGATTCGTCCAGGTTCCACAACTGGCGATATTGGGGCCGCTATTGAGGAATTTGTAACCCCACTCGGTTATGGTATTGTAGACGAACTCGCTGGCCATGGGGTGGGTTATGCTGTTCACGAACCGCCATTTGTTCCTAATCTTGGGAGGAAGGGTGAGGGGGTCAAGCTTCTTCCCGGAATGGTGATTGCAATTGAGCCGATGCTTAATCTCGGAACCCATAGGATCAAGCTCGGTTCTGATGGTTTTACTTACAAAACTCGAGATGGTTTGAAGTCTGCTCATTTCGAACACACGGTGATTATTACAGAATCCGGCCACGAAGTAGTTACTAGCTTTACCTAATTAAATATAATGTCTCCAAAATCAGAAAAAGTTTTGATAA
>JBBUBG010000107.1:0-5288 GCA_038058345.1 Patescibacteria group bacterium
TTCTCTGCAATCTGTGCAGATAGAAGAAAGGCGCTTTTTGTAATATGTAACTAATGCACGGCGATAGGCTGGACGGCACTCTTTGTCTCCGATTGAGTTGATTTCAAGAATGAGATTTTTAACTCCGACATCAGCAAGAATGGTCATTAAGATTTTGATAACCATTGCGTCAGCGATTGATTTTTCTGTACCGAGCATCTCAAGCCCAAATTGGCGGAATTCTCGAAATCGTCCACGTTGTGGGCGTTCATAGCGGAAAAAGGGACCTCCATAATAGAGCATCGCAGGTTGAGGCCAGCTTTTCATTCCAGTCTCGAGATATGCACGCATGATTGGGGCTGTGCCCTCGGGACGCATGGCAAGAGTGTCTCCTCCTTTTGTTTTAACCTGGAACATCTCTTTTTCAACGATATCCGTTCCTTCTCCGATTGCGCCGGTAAAAAGAGCTATATTTTCCAGAATTGGTGTTTCGATCGGTTTGAACCCGTAATAAAGAGCAATTTCAGCCGCTTTTTCAAAAAATCCTTGATAAGAAAAAAATTCTCGTCCAACAATATCGCGCATCCCTCGTGCGGTCTGAATTCCATCTGAATTACCTTCTTTTTTTACCTTGGGTGTTGGTTTAATAGTCATCTGATTATTCGGTTATTTTAACTTGACCTGGCAATACTGATGCACGGGCAACCGGCAAAAGGCGCAAAAGAGCTCTGCCTACGATATTGTCTTTAGGCAATCCACCCCAGATTCGCGAATCTGAGCTTGCGGAGCGATTGTCGCCCATCACAAAATATTCATTTGGACCAAGGGTTGTGACTGAATTACCAAAAGTAGGTGCTTCAATGTAGGGTTCACTCAAGAGAATTTCTTCGCTGTCGGTTGTTGTGACGGAAACGTTCTCTCCATTAAGCGATACTTTCTCGCCAGGCAAGCCAATGATTCTTTTGATGAAATACTTTGATGGATCGGCTGGATATTTAAATATGATTACCTCGCCACGAGCAGGAGACCGAAGCCGGTAAGAGATTTCATCTACAACTAGGTACTCACCATTTTGAAAAGTTGGAATCATTGATTCGCCTGATACTACAAAAGGTTGGGCGATATATAGCCTGATGGGGATAACTACCAATAGGGAGATAATAATGAATCGGAATGTTTCGCTCCAAAACCCTGGTTCTTTTATTTTTGGGATTGATTTTTCGAGAATTTCTTGTTCCATGATTATTATTATACCATACTATTAAATTTGACGCAATCCTGATTTTGTTATGTCATTTTATGCCTTTTTTAGACATTTCCCCTAGTAAACAAAAAATAGAATGTGCTATACTTTTTTTATGGAAAAAACAATAAATTCATCATCAAAAAAAGAAACTCCGGATGTATTAAAAATTATCGGCGCTTTAATGTGTTTAGCTGGTGCTTTTTATGCGCTACTTGGAGTGCCTCTTTTGCTGTTTTTTGGCTTCGGAATCATCCTGATGATTTTCGGCGGGCTTACTATATTTTGGGGAGTAAAAGTTTATAGAGCAGAAAAGGGCGCGTATATCCCATCGCTTGTTATTGGAATTTTGGCTCTTGCAAACGAACTTCGCTATTCAAGGTATCTTGGGGCAGTTGTCAGCATTGCTTTTCTTTTTGCGATATATAACTACCGCAAAGATTTCGTTAACTAGTCTCGTTCATGAAAGTTTTTATTATTGGTCTTGGCAATCCGCTTCCCGAATATAGTGGGACTAGACATAATGCGGGCCAATCGGCAGTAGAAGCCTTTCGTATAAAAAATAATTTTCCTGCATGGAAGAGAGATGATAAAAAAGAGGCACTAGTATCTCTTGGGGAATTTGAGGGAAAAGAAGTAGTTCTTATTTTGCCTCAAACTTTTATGAATGATTCTGGGCGGGCTGTCAGAAAATTTCTTAAGTCATCAAAAGAGGTAGAAAATGCACTCATTGTTCATGACGAGCTTGATCTCCCAATTGGTTCAATGAAGGTTGTTTTTGATCGTGGTCACGCGGGACATAATGGAGTTTTGTCAGTAATTAATTTTTTGGGTACGCAAGCTTTTTGGCGCCTGCGGATTGGGATTGTAAGAGGTGGAGGAAAGGGGTTGTTGCTGAAGCCCTTAGGTGAAGACGAGATGAATCACTTCATTGTCGGTCGCTTCAGCGAAGCTGAAGCGACCGAGTTGAGCCCTGTCTTTGACAGGGCTGTAAACTCGATTGAGATGTTTATTTTAGACCGAGATCCTATTACTTCACCTCAACTTCTTTGAAGGAAAGTGTCATTCTTTGTTCTTTAGGCTCAAAAAGTGTGATTGTGAATGGGTACGATTTTCCAAGGGCGAGTGCTTCTCGAAGTTTATCTTCTGCTCCAAATTCAGAAATATGAACTAGGCCGGAGATTCCTTCCTCGATTGAAACAAGCGCGCCGTGTTTATTGTATTTGATAACAACACCGCTCACTTTCTCACCTTTTTTGTATTTTCCTTCTGCCGTTTTCCATGGGTTTTCTTTTAATGCCTTGATGGAAAGCGAAATTCGCCCCTCTTTAATTTCAATAATTTTAACAGTTACGCGATCTCCTGTTTTATATCGAGTTCGTAGGTTTTCAACAAGGGCCCAATCAATTTCAGAAATGTGAACGAGCCCTTCAAGCCCATCTTCGATTTTAACGAAAACTCCAAAATCTACAATTCCGGTAACTTCACCCTCAAGCACATCCCCAACTTTATACTTATCAATAATATCCTGACGCTCTTTTTGGCTACCGTTCTTTTCGGAGAAGATAAGTTTTCCTTCTTTTGAATCAACTGCGATGATTGAAACCATAAGTTTCGTGCCGATCAAGTTTTTGAGCTCGTTCATGATCTTGTCCTTGTCGCCATCATCAACGCGTGGGTAGTGTTCTGATTTAAGTTGTGAAGCAGGCAAAAATCCAACAATTCCTTTCCAATCGAGAATAAGGCCACCTTTATTGGCCTCTTTAACATTGAGCTCGTATTGTTCGTGAGTTTTGATTGCTTCATCTGCCTCTTTCCAGACAGCCGCCTGGCGCGCTTCTTGGAGTGAAAGCTCGATGTAGCCATCTTCGTTTTCTCCTGCGATTACTTTTGCAGAAATTTGATCGCCTGGGTTTGTTTTTCTAATAACATCCCGAGCGTTTAAATATTCCTTCCCAAAAATAATACCTGTGCCAACTGGGCCGAGGTCTATAAATAATGAGAGCTTTCCATGGCCGATTACTGTTCCTTCGACCAGTTTTCCTGGAGTTGGTGGAGTAAGGCTATCCTTAACCACAATGTCCATCAATGTCTCCGCACCCTTATTTTCATTGTCGGGAGCCGAATTGACCTCGCCCGAGAGTGCTTCATCTGCTGTTACATCTAATAATTGGTTTGTCATAAGGGATTAGTATACTCAAAATTTGGGATTTAGCAATATTTTGTGATTCGCCCCCACCATTTTAATTTTAAGAGAACGAATAAATTTCTGGTGAAATTTTTCTCACCCTCGTCGCCTCCGCTCCTACGAGATTCTCTTAAAATTAAAATGGTGGGGGCTGCTCTCAAAGTTTTGCGCTTTATCAAGGGTGGAGTTTTGTAAATACACAAGGGACTGTGCGAGGCTTAGCCTCGCACAAAACAGCACACAGGGTAGTCCTGTGTGCTGAATAAAAAGGTACCCCCAGCAACATCGAGTGTCGTGGGGGCGGTGGCTTTCGCCTTCAATCTGCAAATTTCCGATTACAAGTGTTGCATTTCCAACCGTTGCAGTCTTCGGTTGTATTACTGCTCCCACATTCAGAGTAAGGACACTGCGGATTCACCGCAGGGAGACAACCAGTTGTCTGCGTCTCCAAACGCTGGCGTTTGCAGTCAACTAACGTTTTTTTGTCTCCACAATGTGTACATGGCGGATCGTTTTCAGTGCGATGATACCGTATGCGTGTCTCATCCTTATTGACCTTTGTCGCGATGACTTTTTCCTCGGAAGGTTTTTCCTCCGCCCAGTCGATCGTGAATCGGATAAGATGTTGACTCCCGTGTTCATCTACCGCACCCTCTCCAAGGTGTTCGCATTGAACGGAAAAACCTTCTTGTTCAAAAAACTCTTTCAGTCCAGAAGATACCCTTTCTAGGAGATCTTTGGGAGCACACACATCTCGAACGATTCGATCCTTCTGATTGCGCGCCTCTTCAATAATAGTTTCAGTAAGTTTCTTCTTGCTGTCTTCTATCATCGCGCCCGCATGTTCGTCGAGTCTCTGTCTATTTATTCTTTTGAAATTTCTCGTCAGCTCCCTTGCAAGGTCTACTAGTTTCTTCTTGGGAGTCGGCTCGTCCTTCGCTGTGGATGTGTTGACCGCATCCTCAATGACATGTGCAATTCCCACGGCCTTCGTCTCCTTCATGATCACTTTCTCCTTGGTTGCGAACTGTGAATTTCCAAGCGTAAACTACTACGTCTTTATGCTATTATCAAATTTTTCAAGGTGTAATTTTCTCTATTATTTAGTATATAAACTGTGACGATCGTCATCTTTATATATACTAAATTTCGAATTGTGCGAGGCTAAGCCTCGCACAGAAGAATTGAATAGCACACAGGACTACCCTGTGTGCTGGAGAGGGGTTAGATATTCGATATAAAAAAATAAGCCACGCTGGTCTCGTTGGTGACGAGATGCGTGGCTTCGTGTGTGAACCGTTGCCTAAAAGACTAACTCAAAAGTGGGTTGCCATTGCGCCCCAACCCGGTAGACGACGTCGTATGAACCGCACTGTGTCGATGGGGCGCGCGGGCATTGCTGTCCGCCGCGCCCCCACTCAAAAAATGGACTGACAATTTGTCCGAGCCCAGTCCGGTAGCTCATCTCTGCGCGATCATTGCTATGTTTGTTGTCCAGCGATAACGATCCAATTCGATGGACGCACCACTGTTCAAGCACCACTGCCTACGTGCCCGTGGATCGGCGCGCGGTCAGTTTGAGACCTTTCTTGTTCTGTTGTTGCAATCAACAGAAAGGGTTGGTCTCCAACTACGTCGTTCTGCTGTACCCTGTAGCAGACTAACGGTCGCCAAAGCGACATTTTTTGAGGGCAACTGCCTGCTTTCTTGCCGCGAGACTGTAAAGTCTGCGGGTACAGGTAGCCTCGGTTAAAGAACTGATTACGCTTGGTAGTATAGCAGGTTCTGGATTTCTGTCAAGGGGCTTTAGTTATTTGAGCTAATCTGCTATAGTTTCCATATGATAATTACCTACTATGGGGCGGCGAGTGTGAAAGT
>JBBUBG010000108.1:0-1101 GCA_038058345.1 Patescibacteria group bacterium
GCAAATCCAGCAATTTTGGATGGGATTTTGGTAGAAGCATATGGTTCGCGTGAGCCAATCTCACACGTAGCGAGTGTTGCCCTTGGAGACGCGCGCTCACTTACAATTTCTCCCTGGGATAAGACTATGTTAAAAGCGATTGAAACGGCGATCGCCGCCGCTAATATCGGGGTTTCTGCAACAAATGACGGGATTTCTCTTCGAGTCGCTTTTCCTGCTCTTACCGAAGAAACCCGTAAAAATTTAGTAAAACTTGCAAAGGAAAGGCTTGAAGAGGGTCGAGTGCGAGTCCGAAAAGTACGTGAGTTCGCGTGGGAGGATATTCAAGAAAGCGAGAAGAGTGGAGATATTTCAGAAGATGATAAATTTCGCGCAAAGGATAATTTGCAGAAAATCGTAGATGAGTCCAATGGCAAGCTTGAGGCGATTTTTGCACGTAAGGAAAAGGAGTTACTAGAATAGTTATTTTTGTAAAATGAGTATAATTATTTTTTTCATAATTTTAGGGGTTCTTATTGTGGCGCACGAAGCCGGACATTTTCTAGTAGCAAAGTTTTTTGGTATTCGAGTGGATGAATTTGCGTTCGGTTTTCCTCCAAGGCTTTTTGGAATTAAAAAAGGGGAAACAGAGTATGCAATTAATGCGGTCCCATTTGGTGGTTATGTGAAAATTTTTGGTGAAGATGGTTCCGATGGCTCGCTTAGTGAGGATGACAAAAAAGTCAGTTTTGTGCACAAGCCTCGCCACATTCAGGCCTTTGTAATTGTGGCGGGCGTTCTGGCAAACTTCCTTCTCGGATGGGCGCTCATAACCACCGGATATTTAATTGGCCTACCAACTCCAGCAACAGGTGGACCCGAGGGCTTTGCTGTGACAGACACTCATCTTGTTATTACTTCCGTTAGGCCAGATTCTCCAGCCTCGAAAGGAGGAGTTCTGCCTGGAGATAGGATTGTTTCACTTGCGCAAGGTGACAGAATTATTAATGATCAAATTAAGCCTAGCGATGTTTCGGATTTTATTTCAAAGACAAATGGTGATAGTTTTACTCTGGGCCTTGAGCGCGGGTGGATGGCAAGCTCAACTATTTTATTGATAGG
>JBBUBG010000109.1:0-1537 GCA_038058345.1 Patescibacteria group bacterium
TCGCATTTTTTCCGCATTGATGTTTATTTGCCACTCCCTGACATCACCGCCCATAACAAAGACATTCGCAACACCTGGAGTTTTAAGAAGTGCTGGACGTATTGTCCAATCTGCGAGAGTTCTAAGTTCCATCGGAGAGCTCTTTGAATCGGACGAGGTAATACCGACCCACATAATTTCTCCGAGAAGAGATGTCGATGGCCCAAGAATCGGTTTTACACCAACCGGTAGAATTGCTTGCGCCAAGCGTTCCTGCACTATTTGTCTGTTGCGTAAGGTATCGCTTCCCCAAGCAAACTCCATATTTACCGTCGCCTGCGAAAAAGAAGCATTACTCCTAATCCGTTCTACCCCAGGTGCTCCGGAAATCGCAGATTCCATGGGATTCAAAATAAGTCGCTCCACTTCTTCGGCTGCCATGCCAGGACTTTCAGCAAAAACAGTAACGGTTGGTTTGTTAATATCTGGAAGAATATCAACTTTCATTGTAGCGATACTCCACAAACCTATGGCGGTCATAATACCCGCTAAAATGAGAACTGTTATTTTATTTCCGAGAGACCATGAAATGATTTTATTAAACATATTTTTTTATTACATTTCCATTCCTCCCATCGGTTTATTGTCGCCAGACTTAAGAGAACCGCCACTCGTATCAGATTTTATTATAAAATCATCTATAGACATCCCCTCCTTTATATCCAACATTGGATCAGTTATGTATCGATCATCATTTTTTAGTCCAGTATATACCTCAACCAAAGAGCCGAGTGTTCGTCCGATGGTCAATTTTTTGGCAAAAATTCTACCAGCCTCCGAGATTTGCCAAACAGTTGGAACACCCTCATCTTTCCAAAAGATAGATGAGTATTTTATAGTTACTACCCCCGAGTTTGCTGGCGCAAGAACTCGGACTGATGCACCTATTGACCATTTTGCCTTTTCAAGAAACACAGCATCTGCCATATATGACCCATCATCAAGTGAACTTCCTATTCCAACAAGACGGACTTTTTTAACATCTGTACCAAATCCCGGCCTGATGACGGAAAGTATTTCACCAACTTCTGGTTTTTGAATATTATTTGGCATACGCATCCTAACAATAACCTGATCATCACCATCTGGAGTCACCGTAGCTACTGGCATTCCAGGCCCCACAAATTCTCCCGGCTTTTTCATAATACTGGATACAACACCACTATTCGGAGCCACGATTGAATATCCACCGGAAATTGAACCTCTAACAGTCGTGTACGCTTTCTCTTTTGCAACTACATCACCCTCCGACATGGCTAATTCTTTTTCCAATTCTATAATCATTGAATCAATCTCCGCCAGTGTGTCTATCGATTCTCTCTGTGTATCTACTCCTTCCAATTCCATACTTTTTATTTCACCAAGAATTGTTACAAATTCCAGCTGATCTGATATCAGCATTTTTTTCAGTGATGCCAAATCTGCGTCTGCCAGAGATTCTCCGTCAGTAATAGATGCGTTAGCAAGTTTAATAGCACTGTCAAAATAAGTAATACCC
>JBBUBG010000110.1:0-3291 GCA_038058345.1 Patescibacteria group bacterium
GCATCAACTCTTGTTTCGCGTATTTTTTATAAAAAGGTTGCTTGGCGATATTTCCGGCGATGATAGGCCGGATCTCCACCTCGGCATTTATAAAATCTTTTTTGAGACGAATCGCGGTCGAGTGATCCCTCGCTATCACAGGTACAGCAAAGCACGACACAACATCAATATGATCAAATCGAAGCGGAATTAATTTTTCATTTTTTTCAATTATTTTATGCACGCGTCTAAAATTTCGCTCTCGTATTTTTACAATTGTATCTAGGTGAGCGAGTTGAGTCTGTCCCAAAAAGCCAGAGATCTCTGTCGGCCTGATGTTATACGCGAGGTCATAAAAAGAATACTGACCATAAAAAGGATCCACCTTATGAGTTTCCCGGAGCTTCTTCTGATGCGCGCCTGGCAAATTACGATCCCAGCCGTGAGCACGAACGAGCGCAAGCATCCGATAAAGCTCTTCGTCGTCAGTAGCAATCATCCCTCCCTCAATCGTCGAAATATGATGCCCGACAAAAAACGAAAAGGTTGAAGCTAAACCAAAGTTCCCAAAAAGCTTACCTTTATGGCGCGAGCCGAGAGACTCGCAATTATCCTCAAGTAAAATAATTTTCTCTTTTTTGCACAGCTTAGAAATTGCGGAAAGATCACTTGAAAAACCAAGCACATTAGTGATAAAAAAGGCAGACAGCCCTTTCATCTTTTTTGCTAATTCTATGGAGGAAACATTAAGCGTATCAAGTTCCACATCTATCATTTTTGGGACAAGGCCAAGCTGGATGATAGGCATAACATTCGTAGCCCAAGTGATTGCCGAAACTCCGACAAAATCGCCTTTCTTCAATCTTCCTAAATTTAATAAAGCTTGAAGCAAGGCAAGATTGGCCGTACTCCCGCTAGAAACAAACACTGTATGTTTTCGCTCCTGCTTTTTTGCAAACTGTTCCTCAAAAATTAAACACTGCCTGCCCATCGAAAGCATCTCCGCATCTTTAATAAACGCCATCAGTTTTCTTTTGGTTTCGGCTTCCTTGAAAAAAGTGTAGCGCATTAAACGAATCATTTTTTTTGGTTTTGGTATGGGAGTTTAACTCCTAATTTTGCGCAATCAGCCTCAAGCATTATTTTGACCAATTCCTTAAATGAAACTTTCGAAGTCCAGCCGAGCTTCTTTTTTGCCTTAGACGAGTCACCGATAAGTAGGTCCACTTCAGTGGGCCTTATATATCGAGAATCTACTTTGACATATTTTTTCCAATCTTTTATTCCAGCGAGATTAAACGCCTCATCTAAAAATTCCCGAATCGAATGAGTCTCCCCTGTCGCGATTACGTAATCGTCTGCCTCTTTCTGTTGAAGCATGAGCCACATGGCTTCGACATAATCAGGTGCATATCCCCAGTCACGCTTTGCGTCAAGATTTCCAAGATAAATAAACTTTCTTTTTCCAGCCAAAATTTCAGCAATACTAATTGTGATTTTTCTCGTTACAAAATTCTCTCCTCTTCGCGGAGACTCATGATTAAAAAGAATTCCGTTTGAGGCATGGAGGCCATAGGCTTCTCGATAATTTTTAGTAGTCCAATACGCAAAAGTCTTAGCGATGCCATACGGACTTCGAGGATAAAAAGGGGTCGTCTCCTTTTGTGGCACTTCCAAAACTTTACCAAACATTTCAGAAGATGAAGCCTGGTAAAATTTAGTTTTGACCCTGGTTTCCCTGATGGCCTCAAGGATTCGCAAGGCGCCAATTCCAGTGATGTCTGCGGTATATTCTGGTACATCAAAACTTATCCGAACATGGCTTTGGGCGGCTAGGTTATAAATTTCATCTGGCGCAATGCGTTCGATTAGCCTCGCAAGATTAGATCCATCAGAAAGGTCTCCGTAATGAAAGAAAACATTTTCTGCACCTTGAGTTTGTGGATGAATATGCCCCACTCTTGAAGTATCAAAGCTCGAAGAACGACGTATAATTCCATGCACTTCATACCCCTTCTTATGAAGAAATTCGAGCAAATAAGAGCCGTCCTGCCCAGTTACTCCAGTGATTAGCGCCTTCTTCTTCCCCTTTTTCATAGGTGCATACTATACATAACAAAGGTCAGTTTGGGAAGGAAACGAGAATCCCTAATTACACCACACCTAAAAATACAAAGGACAGTCCTTAGATTTTCTTACCACTCAATATGATCAAGCAACATTGTTGTGTCATCTGGAATTGGAGACTTTGCCCTGCGCCCAATAATGCGCGAGATCATATTTGGCTTTAAGCCATGACCTGGACTCTTGCATGTAATCATTTCGGCTGTAATCATTGTCCCTGCAGGAATCTCTGTCTTGGAAGTGATGCTCTTAGAATGTTTCTCTCTAGTTTTTAATTCATCTGGAAAAAGCTCTTTTACGGGAACGCCAAATGATTTTTCAAGACGACGAGTTTTCTGAACGAGATCGTAAAACTCTTCTGGCTCGATTGAAACAGTGGCATGGTCCGGACCTGGCATATCTTTATCGAGAGTGAAATGTCTCTCAACTGATTTTGCGCCAAGGGCGACAGCAAGAAGTGATGGCAGAATATCTTTTTCGTGACCAGAATAACCGATTGGAATTGGATTATATCTTTCCTTCATAAACGGAACGCTCATCATATTGAGCTTATCGTCTGGAGTTGGATATACCGAAACGCAATGTTTAACTACGAGCTGATCGTTATATTTCAAAATTGTAGAAATAGCTTCATCTAGCTCTTCCATTGTGCTCATCCCAGAAGAAAGAAACATCGGCTTCCCTTTTTTGGCTACATATTCGAGGAGCGGAATATTCGTAACATCGAAAGAGGCAACTTTATAAACTGACACGCCAATATTTTCCAAAAAATCAACCGATTTAATATAAAACGGTGTAGCAAAAAAGATCGTCCCTAATTTTTCCGAAAACTCTTTCAATTTTACAAATTCGTCGTGATTAAGCTCAAGAGCCTTTCGATATTCTCCATATGTATTTCCATACATCTGGTCTTTCGTTTGTGGCTTATCGCGCATCTCTTTAGTGAAAAGGTCGTCAATAAATCTTTTCTGAAGCTTCACTGCATCCGCACCAGACTGAATAGCGCGCTCAATCGAACGCTTCGCTAAGAAATAATCACCGTTATGGTTATTCCCGATTTCTGCAATAAAAAATACAGGCTCCCCTTCGCCGATAAATTTATTACCGACTTTTACTTTTTTAGGCAATTTTTCTAGAAGATGTTTCACTGCTTTAATTATAATTATTTTGGGTTACAATAGGGAAACT
>JBBUBG010000111.1:0-2607 GCA_038058345.1 Patescibacteria group bacterium
GCAAGCTTACCGTACTCTTACGTAACAGCAAAAAGCTCTTGCCACAGCGCAAAAAAAAGCGAGTACTCTCAAGATCAATGTGAGCTCTTTGATGGTAAAGTGGCAGAAATCTGTTGACAGCATAGGCAAGGCTATCGCAGAGGCACAGCAGTTATTTCAAGCGGGAAACACTGAAGATGCAGTAAGCGCGCTCAAAGACAACGTGTTCGATGTGATGCAGGAGGTGGGGAGTGACCAGCAGGTGTTCGACATGATCTCCAATAGCCAAAAAATGCTTACGGCGTCTACTAAAGAGATCGCGTCCTTCAGCAAGAGACTCGCGACTCTGAAAAAACAGGGAAAGGATACGAGCGATGCTGACAGCGCCCTCGTGGATGCACAGTCCATGTTGGACGCGGTAACTCAAACTATCGCGCAAGCGGATGTGGATCCTGATACGCTCATTAGTGCTATTCAAGACGCAAATGATGCAAAACAAACATTATATGATGCGATGTCCGCTCTTACGGGGCTTAAATACGGAACGCAAAATATAGTAGTTCCAAGCATAAGTACTCAACAGTTTCAAGCTCCGTCAGGAATGCAGCAGTTCCTCGGGAATCCTCAGGGAGGGAATTATCAGCAGCCTATGAATGACCAAGCACCTCGACAGCAAATGAATGGAGGTGGCGGATTTCAGCAACAAGGTGGACAGGGTGGCGGATTCCAACAGCCAGGAATGGGGGGATTTGGCCCACAAAGTCTGAACACCGTTCCCTCACTGAACATGTTATATGCTTCTGTTTTTGAGGCGATACAAACGCAGATTGATACAATACGACAACAGGTGCAGGTGTTGGGGAGGTAGGAAATCGACGTAGCCGACTCTGCAACGACTCCTGACCCCCCATGTCGCTAGTACGCATATCTAATTCAGACTCTCGTACCATTCAACTGTCTTTTTTAGGCCGTCTTCGAAATTGACCAAAACCTTGTAACCGAGTTTTTGCTTTGCTTTTGAGATGTCAGCAAGACTTTTCCTAACATCTCCGGCGCGGGCTGGGCGAGCTTCTAGGATGAGTTTTTTGTTTGTGTATTTCTCAATTAGTTTTTTTATCGCCCATAAATTCCTCTTCTCTCCATGAGCAATATTGAAGACATCTCCATTAAGGGGCTTTGTTGCATTCATTGCTAGGATACAGGCCTCGACAGCATTATCGAGATAGGTATATTCCTTTGATTGTTTCCCGTCTCCTTCAATAAAGGAGTTTTTTAATTTAGGGAAATAAAGAGCCGTAAGCCATGCTGAAATAACTGTAGCGTGCGGTGAGTCACCGAGGCTTCCTGGCCCAAAAACATTAAAATATCGGAGAGAAACGGTATCGAGTTTAAAAAGATCTGAAAAGAGTTTACAAAATTTTTCGCTTGTATATTTTTGTAGTCCATATGGAGAAACTGGTTTTAGATTTTCAAAACTTTCTTTAAATTTGTCTTTATTAATTTCCCCATACGCAGCGGATGATGATGAATTTATAAAGCGCTTAACTCCGAAATCTTTTGAATGTTCAAGAAGATTCACTGTGCCAGCGATATTAACAAGAGTAGTATCTGTTGGGTGCTTTAAGCTGTATGCAACCCGAGGCAGTGCCGCAAAGTGGAAAACATATTCTGGGTGATGTTTAGAAAATATTTTTCGAAGGAGCTTTTGATCCGTGATGCTCCCTTCGTAGAAGGTGATATTTTTTGAGATTGACTCGCGCTTTCCAGTAGAAAAATCATCAATGCCTACTATTTCAGTTTTGGGGTATCTTTCACTAAATGTTTTTACAAATGCGCTTCCGATAAATCCTGCTGGTCCAGTAACTAGTATTGATTTCATAATGCGAAATATAGCGAAATTAAGAGAGAATAACAAGAAGCCTGCGCTCGCGAAGCGAGCGCCGGGAAAATCAACTACATCGACCAATGCTTTGTTCTTGTTTTGCCAAATCGGCTTTCTTCAGCATCTCGAAGTAAGCTGATCCATAACCATAAATAGTGTTGAGAGGGAGCTCCTTCGTGAAGCATATCGGACAGCTTGATGCCAACCATGAAGGTGATTCACAGTGAGCAAGACTAATTGATCGGGTGAAATCCATAGTCGCTCTGTATTCGGAGCTGACCCAGATTACTCCTGAAAAAATGAGGTTCGCGCCAGCTTCGCCGGTCGCCTTTTCGAGCGATCGAATGATTCCGCCAGTGCTAGCGACCGCATCAACGAGAGCAATCGTTTTCCCAGCAATAATTTCGCTGAATGATCCAGTGAACTGGAACCCTTTTCCGTCACGAATAGAAACTTCCCGAGGGAAAACCATTCTGACTTCGTCTTTAACTCTTTTCTGAAGCCATGTCAGATGGGCTGCAACCGATGAAGCAAGTGCCACAGCTCCAACCGGAGGAGCCACCACAACATCAATTGGCTTTCCTTTTGCAAGTGCAAAAAGTCGAAGAGCGATTTCTTCCGCCACAACGGCAAGTAGAAGTGGCGATGAATAAATCTGATCCTTTCTAATCCAACGGTCCGTGTGACAGAAATCAGCACGAGCAAAATGTCCCACTTCTATACATTTTGAATCATAGAGGACACGC
>JBBUBG010000112.1:0-4463 GCA_038058345.1 Patescibacteria group bacterium
TGCATCTGTCTTTCTGTTTTTTGTACCTGCGGTGAGCGTCCTGGCAGTTTTGCCGGAATTCTTTTCAGTTGAGAAGAATTCACCCGTCGCCATGACCGCTGTGCCTGCGCCCTTGCAGACAAAAAAGAGCTTTCGGATTAAGGTCGACGCACTTGCTTTGAAATTCACTCCAGGCAATATGCGGGACTTCCTTGAATTTCGACTGCGATCATGGGGAGATCCGCCAGAAAGTTTGCTCGAAATTTTCACAAACGTTGAGACGAGCCATCGTGGATCATGCCCCCGAGTGGATGAAAATTATCTTGTTCAGAGGATGATGGATTTTATCCCACAACCTTACCCAATGACGGTGATGGGACTGATCACTTCACAGCCGAAGCTAGCGATTCAAGGCTTTCGAGCTGGAACAATCGATTTTCATTCCGGCGAGAGTTGGAATGTGTCCTGTGTTTCGTGTCATTGGCAAAAGCACGTATTGACTGTTCACTAGGGCTTGATTCTCGCGTCGCCCGACTTTCCCTTTTGGGAATGTCGGGCGATATTTTATTTCCCAGAATATCTGCTATAGTATCTACATAAAAATAAATTCTTTTTCTATGATCAAGTTTATTCAAATAGTAGTGGCGGTTCTTGTTATCGTTGTTGGTGGATATTTTATTAAAAATACTCCTTCAGCTCCAAAAATAGATAGTAGTGTCGTTCAAGGAGAAGGCACTGTCATCAATACATCCATTGGCGAGCTCCTAGGTTCGGCCGATGCGAAGAGGTGTTTGGTTGGTTCAAATGATGAGAGCGGTACGACTAATGGCGAACTTTTTGTCTCGAGCAACAGTCTCCGTGGGGATTTCATTAGTAGCTCGGCGACGCAGGCGGCTGTTGATTCACATCTACTCATCGCTGGTGATAGTGCATACCTTTGGTCGTCAACCTCAAAAGAGGGAATTAAATTTAGCTTAGATAGTGCAAAGTCAGGAGAGGCCAGTGGTATTGATTTTAGCGCCAAGAAAGATTACGAGTGTTTTTTGTGGTCAGAAGATCCATCAAAATTTGAGCTTCCAACTGACACAAACTTCTCTGATTTCGCAAAGCTTCTAGAGGACGCAGCAAAAAAATAAATTATGGAATATAACTTTCTCCCATCAGACGAAATCATTTTAAAAACAGCTGGCGCCTTAAAAGAGCGTGGAGTGGAAGCAATTGTTGTTGCTAGCCGTAATGAAGCACTTGAAAAAATAAAAGAGTTTATTCCAAAAGGGTCGAGCGTGAACAACGGTTCTTCGAGGACGCTCGAGGAGATTGGTCTGGTTGAATATTTAAAATCAGATGCGCATGGCTGGAATAATCTCCATGTGGCAGCACTTGCAGAAAAAGATCCTGCGATGCAATCTAAATTGCGAAAAGAGGCTTTATTTGCGGATTATTATCTTGGAAGTGTTCACGCTCTTGCGGAAACAGGAGAGATGTTGATTGCGTCAGCATCGGGTAGTCAACTTCCGCCAATTATTGGAACATCTCCCAATCTTATTTTCATCGTTGGTGCTCAAAAAATTGCTCCGACTTACGACGAGGCGATGAATCGTCTAAAAAATTATGTTGTCCCGCTCGAAGACAAGAGAATGAAAGAAGTTGGAATGGGCGGTACTTTTCTTGCGAAGGTAGTCTCGTTTCTAGGCGAGCCTGTTTTCATGGGACGTAAGGTTCGGGTGATTTTGGTTAAAGAAAAATTAGGGTTCTAGAAGTGATTTGTATAAATTCTCACTTATAGATTTTAACCAGCTCGTCTTTTGAGAGATGTAAGTATGGAATTTGTGGGTCGCAATAGTGTCTTCCTGTTTTAATCTTTTCATTTTCAATTTCAAGCACTAGAACAAGCGGAGTGCGAAATTCTTCCCCTGTCTTTGGGTCAGGATAACTCTCGATAAGTTCGACCATTACTACATTATCGGCTTCTGTAATATGACGGATATCGTAATCCCTACCAGTAATGGCGTATATGTCATTCATCTCTGCCTTAAAATTAGGGCGAGAGGAGGGGAATAGAGTTCCATTCTTTGTTTTATACATCCATGTCATCGAGTAATTAGGATGCATTTTATTTATCGCGCTTTTTACATTTCCATCTATCTCGTCTTGTAGAATAGAAAGAACAATTTTCACATTAGGGCTCATGTCCTCCTGTATGATTATCATTAATTAATTATAGCATGTTGATTAAAAGATATTTTACATATATTCTCGAATGCTCCGATGGCACACTTTATGTTGGAAGTACGAATAATTTAGAGAAAAGACTGCGCGAGCATAATCATGCAAAATCTGGTGCGCACTATACAAAGATAAGGCGACCAGTCGTATTGAAATATCATGAGGAGCTCAAGAGCTTAAAAGAGGCGCGCGCCAGGGAAGTTTCTCTTAAGCGCCTTACTCGAAAAGAGAAGTTGGAGTTGATTGGGTTGATCGAGTAGGCTGGATGTGTTTCTATTTTGCTTCAAATGAAGTAAGGTGCAGAGATGTCTGAAAAAGAGGTTGTCGTTCGTTTTGACAACGTAACATTCGCCTTTGACGCCAAAAAGCTCCTTTTGAATGAGGTGGATTTTTCTGTGCGCCGAGGCACGAGGATCGCGCTCATGGGTCAGAATGGGGCGGGGAAAAGTACCATTTTCGGATTGATTACGAAGTCACATGAACCGGAATCCGGCTTCGTTTCGGTTTCAAATGGGATCAGTATTGCGGTCTCCAGACAGGTTATTCCGCGAGCTGAAATGGAACTAACCGTGAGAGAATTTTTTGAAGAGGCTTTTTCGAAAAAAGTGTATGATATTGATCCTCGGATCGACGAAGTTTTAGAGGTAGTTAATTTGGTTGCAAAGAAAGAGAAAATGATAAAAACATTTTCAGGTGGACAGCAAGCTCGGCTCCTTCTCGCATTCGCCTTGATTCAAAATCCAGACCTGCTCCTTTTAGACGAGCCAACAAACAATTTAGATAAAAGTGGAATTGCTCATCTTACGAAATTTTTAGTGGATTACGAAAAGACATGTATCGTTATTTCTCACGATGCGGAATTCCTAAATGCTTTCACGGAAGGAGTTTTATATCTTGATTTACATACTCAAAAAATAGAGCAGTACACAGGAAACTATAATGATGTAGTCATTGAGATTGGGCTTCGTATTGAAAAAGAGAATCGCAAGAACGCTCTTCTCGCAAAAGAGATTCAAGAGAAAAAAGATAAAGCTAATTTTTTCGCGAACAAAGGAGGCAAGATGCGTATTCTTGCAAAGCGCATGCGCGACAAGGCGGATGAGCTTGAGGAGGCAAAGGTAGATGTCAGAAAAGAAGATAAAACGATCCGACCATTTATTATTCCAACACAAGCAGATGTCAGTGGTGTGCTTCTTAATGTCACTTCTTTTTTGACTGTAAAAGCGGGCAAGGCGGTTGAGCGTAAGAAAAGTTTTTCGCTTCGAAAGGGTCAGCATATGTTGCTTAGTGGCCCGAATGGTATTGGCAAAAGTACACTTTTAGAAAGATTGGCGTCCGGGAAAGCCCCTGGGGCGACGGTTGTGCCGGATGTTCGGATTGGATATTACCGCCAGGATTTTTCCAACCTCGATTTTGAAAAAACAGTGCATCAAGAATTGCAGGCGGTGATGGCGGAGGCGATTGAGGAGAATTTGCGCTCGACGGCGGCAAGTTTTTTAATTACTGGCGACATAATTTATTCAAAAATTGGCGACCTTTCAGAGGGGCAAAAAGGGTTGGTTGCTTTTGCTCGTTTGGTTTTATTAAAACCAGGACTACTCATTCTTGATGAGCCAACAAATCATATAAATTTTCGTCATCTGCCGATTATTGCAAAGGCGCTCGATCAATTCAAGGGAGCAATGATTCTAGTAAGTCACGTGCCTAGTTTTGCTCGGCAGATTAGGATTGATGAAGTTTTGGATCTGGAGAGGTAATGGTTAGAGTTGAACTCTAACCATGGTCATGAAATTTGACTAAAGTCGAATAAAATGCGACTATTTTGGGCGGAGTCGTAATTAGATTATCGCCAAGTCTGGCGATAATCCATCAGAAAAAGGAGAATTCGAATGAGTTCGGCAAAGATCAGGATTGCGCACCTTGGTCAACTGGTCGATTCGCTTCTTGGAAGCGACGATGTGCCGTCAACAGGGGATGTTGACGAGGTTTGTTCAGTGATTTCTGATCTCGTTCGCTGTACCTTATTTCATGAGTTGAGCTGGACGATTGATGGACTCACGAAGTGTCTCAGTTCGGTCGATCTTTTCGAGGAAAGCATGGCAAAAAAGGCCATGGAGCAGAAAGTGCTGGAGGCGATCACCTCGCTTACAGCGCAAATCCGCCCGACGCTTTCCCATTGTCCAGAAAGCGGTCGACCTTTGTACGTCAAATTTCCCAACGGCAAAATGCCGTAGGGGACAAGGTCGGGGGGGGGGGGG
>JBBUBG010000112.1:4473-5470 GCA_038058345.1 Patescibacteria group bacterium
GGCCCCCCCCCCCCCCCCACGCCCCTCGCGCCGAATCGCCCCCCGATTCGGCGCATTTCTTTTTGTCTAGGGTTCCCCTAGCCATTTACGCGCCTTTTGAGTATTTAATGGGACACCATAGTCGCCCTAATCATAAATGGCAGAAAATATGCTCGCAGAGAAGTGCCCTTAATTGCAAGTTTTTTATTGTCTGAAATATAATCCGAGAGAGCCGTTGAGAGTAAGGTTAACTCACCCTCGCGGGAATACATTTCTAAATTCTCCTTGAGCGCATCAAGGATATTCTGCGCACGGGAATTCGCTGCGAGTACCGCTTCTTGATCTCCCTGTTTTTCTGCCGTGAGAATTCTGAAAACTTCCGTGCCAAGGTTTGCCATCAAGAATACCGGTGTCCGTTCCGAGTTCATTGGATTTTTGTATTAATGATTACCTTCATTTTTTGTCGCAGATTGACGTCTGTAATTTCAATGTCAAAATTATTTTGAAGAGGGCGGATATTGATCAACGAAGTAAATTCAATCCATGTCTCTCTCGGTTTATCGAGATGTACATTAAAGCCCCAGACATTTTTTTGTAAGGAATTTTGTCCCTCGAGAAGTTTATTGTTTGCGTCCATGTGGAATTCTCCTCCAAAAACAACGATATGTTTTTCGATATCCACTACGCCTTTTATCATCGTTCCATAAAACTCCTTCGCAATTTCGCGAAGTTCATTGAGGCTTATTTTTTCTTCGACGATAGTGATGTTCATTAGAAAAATGACTGGATTGCCAATGGCTACATGATACTAAATGATCAGCCTAGTTACGAGTTTCCTAAGACTGTGCGAGGCTAAGCCTCGCACAGTTTAGAGAAGTAAGATACAATGGTGTGATATGAGAAAAATAAATTTCACAGAAGGGCAAATTTACCACGTCTATAACAGAGGAGTCGAGAAGCGCGACATCTTCATGGACGATGCTGATCGATTTCGTTTTTTACGCAGCATGTTTTTCTG
>JBBUBG010000113.1:0-5997 GCA_038058345.1 Patescibacteria group bacterium
AGAAACCTCCGAAGCAAATGGCGAAATCGAACCAAGCGTAATCGCCAGAGAGACTCCAAGAAAACCAATCACCGCAATAATAATTGCATGGCCTCCCTTATATTTTGCTTTTGGAAATTTTGTCATCTTAATATTTCGCCTTACGAGGAACAACGGATGTTCTAAATGGAACGATCCTATCAAGAGGGTCATCGTCGTGCATCCCCAGCATTTCGATTGTAATAATTTCGCTAGTAGCTGATGAAGCCCTTCTAAAAATAAGAGACGTAATCGTAATTCCATCTGCCATAAGTGGTGCTTCTACTCCAGCCTCTTCTAGCACGAGCTCCCCACTTGAGATTTTTATTTTTCTTACTGTCGCTGTTTCAGATCCAAAAGAGCTGGAATAAACGAGCACACCTCCATTTGTATTAAAAGTACTTCCGGCAACATCGACAGAATCTGCATTGGCAATCTCTCTATCTATTCGAGAGAGAGCCGTGCCTGTCGAAAAAGTAACGGCGCTCTCAAGACTAAATGCGGCGTGAGAGCGAGCGAGCAAAGTAAGCGCGTAAATAACCGTAAATGACAAGAGCGCAAGCACTGCAATATAAACAATCGCTTCAGGAAGAGTCGTCCCCCGCTTTTTAGAAAATTTTGGCAACATAACTATTTATTTTTTTAGTAACCGTTCCCGATTGCCCCGACCATGAAGTGGAAACTTCTATGCGGCGAATGTCCGGATCGAGAGTTCCGCCAGAAGTTACAATTTCGCCAGTAATAGAACGATAGACTCCGTAAAATTCAATCGTTCGTGTAAAAATTCCGTCAATGAGATCAGGGGCAACTGTAGTAAGAGACCAGTCTCCCGCGGAAAATACTGCGTAATATGGGGTGCTTAAAGTTTTCGTCGCTATATTATTTACATATGAACTATCTCTAAGATATCGAACAACCTCCATCCCCTCCTCTCCAACAAAAGCAGAGCGCGCAGATTTAGAATTTTCATCGTGCCGAGAAAGGAGCGTTGTTGTTATTGTAGACGATGCAATAAAAGCCCCGGAAATAATCGCGGCGGCAATTAAGACTTCAATAATTGTAAATCCATATTTTCTAATACCCCCAGATTTGGATGAAGTTCGAGGCGCGAGCGAATTTGCGACTAAGCTGTATACCAATACAGCGCGGGAGTAAATTCGCGAAGTAACAAAGAAATTCGCCAAATCTGGGGGTATTATTTTCATTGGACAGTAGCGATGCCAGTAGATTCAATCCTAACCTCTTTATAGTTTGCCACATCTGATTTTAAGCGCACGCGAAAAGTTCCCGTTTTATCTGACTTTCCAGAAAGACGTGAAAAAACGACATCTGAAGCACCCCCAGTTAAAGAAATCGACCCAATATCAACAAGAGAAGAAAGTTCGAGTGGTTCATTCCCTATGGCATCAGCAACGTAAGTTTGACCCGAAAAACGAACGACCTTTGACTCTTCGAAATGCAAGCCGTGCACAACTCCTCCTCTTCCCGCTACAGACTGCTCGCGAGTTTCGCTAATTAAAGCGATCACTCTGCCAGTTTCAACACGAAGGGCCGCCCTGTCTCGATAATTAAATAACGAAACTGCCACGATCGACGAAATAACAGAAACGATTCCGATCACGACCAGTATTTCGATAAGAGTGAATCCTCTTTTATTAAAATTTTCAGATTTTATTTTCATATTAAATGTGATCGCCGATGGAGTATATCGGTTGAATAATTGCTATCGCAAAGAACCCAACAGCAACACCGATAATTACCATCAAAAGCGGTTCGATTACAGCCCCGAGATCTTTTGTTGCAGTATCCACCTCTCCCTCAAAAAAAGAGGCGGCTCTCTCAAGCATTTCGGAAAGCTTCCCAGTCTCTTCGCCAACCAACGCCATCTCCGATGCGAGAGGAGGAAAAATATCTTTCGAAAGAGACAGCTCCTTCCCGAGCGACCCGCCTTTTTCTACCGCAATCTGCGCGGAAGCGACAGCATCCCGATAAAGCCTATTTTGCAAAACATTTGAAGTTATAGAAAGTGCCGTCAAAAGATCCACACCAGAAGAAACAAGTGAGGCAAGTGTTCTTGAAAAAACGGCGGTATTATATTCCTTAACTAATTTCCCAATAATTGGAAGGTGAATATAAAATACGCTCATCGAGCGCATCCCTGATTCGGTTTTCTTAAACCGTAAAAAACCAAAAACAAGCAATGCAATGAACACCAAAGCCCACAGCCCTTGTGTCGCCAAAAAGCTAGAAAGAAAAATAATAAATTTAGTTGAAAGTGGGAGCTCTGCATTCAAGCCGGCAAAAGTTCCAGTCAGCGTAGGAACAATATAGACAAGCATGATCGCACCAACAACGGCAGTAACACACAAAATAACAGCTGGGTAAACCATCGCACCCTTAATTTTTCGCTTGAGCGCAAAAGTTTTTGACATTTGATCAGAAAGGAGAGTAAGTGCTGAAGAAAGCTTACCAGACGACTCCCCCGCGGCAATCATCGAAACAAAAACTGGTGAGAAAACTTTTGGATGAGCCGCAATCGCGCTGGAAAGAGCTTTCCCTTTATTAATATCCGCCCCTATCGCCTGAAGGACGGCCCCCATCGCTGGATTTACAGTCTGACGCTCGATAACAGTAAGCGCCCTCGAAAGAGGCAGGCCCGCCGTGAGCATAGCAGAAAGATTACTTGCAAAAAAAATCTTTTCAGAAAGTTTAACGCGAGAGAAAAGCGAAGTGAAATAAATGATCCAAGAAGAAGCTGTGGCTTTTTCTTGCGCGACAGAACTCACTACTACCCCCTCTTTCTTTAAATTTTTAGCAACTTCAAAACGATCAAGCGCATCCATGCTTCCAGAAACTTTGACGCCATCTTTTTGACCTTCATATGCAAATTTCATATCTATTTTTTCTCTTTCATTGCTCGGTCATCGCCACTCTGAAAACTTCCTCGAGTGACGTTACGCCAATTGCCGCTTGATAAATTCCATCTTCAAACATCGTAAGCATCCCATCAGCTCTCGATTGTTCCTCAATTTTATCAGACGATGCGCCAGAAAGAATCAACTCTTTTATTGCGGAGGTAACTCGCATTACCTCCGAGGCAACCACTCTTCCCGAAAATCCTTCAGAGCAAGTCGGTGAAGCAACCGGTCTAAAAAAAGGAATCGTCTGAAAAGTATCCCCCTCTTTTACCTTTTTTTCTGCAACCAAAACTGCAAGCACTCTGTCTAAATTGGCATGTTTTTTTAAATTCTCAATTTCCGCCGGGCTCAAAAAATATTTCTCACCACCGGAACAAAGTTTCCGAACAAGCCTCTGTGCAATGACTAAATTCACTGTTGATGAAAGCAAGAACGGCTCGGCCCCCATATCAATAAGCCGTGGAACAGAGCCGGCAGCAGAATTTGTGTGAAGAGTTGAAAGTACAAGATGCCCAGTAAGCGCGGCATTTATCGCAAGCCCTGCTGTTTCTCCATCTCGAACCTCTCCCACCATAATAATATTTGGATCCTGCCGAAGAAGGGATCGCAACCCGGCAGCGAAAGTCAGTCCGATCTCTGGCTGGACTTGAGTCTGATTAACCCGTGGCATCTGATACTCAACAGGATCTTCGATCGTCGAAATATTTACCTGCGGAGTATTTATAATATCTAGCAAAGTATAAAGAGTGGTTGTTTTTCCAGAACCAGTTGGACCAGTTGAAAGTAAAATTCCGGTTGTAGCTTTAAGCGCAGAATGAATTCTTTCTAGCGCCTCTCCATGAAATCCAAGGGTCTCAAGAGTAAAACCTTTTGAATTTTCAGCAAGCAAACGCATGACGACTTTTTCGCCGTAAAATGTTGGTAATAGAGAAACCCGGATCGAAACCTTTTGCCCCAGATCAGCCATCTCAACTTTGAACCTCCCGTCTTGAGGTAGGCGTTTTTCATCGAGACGAAGATTCGAAAGAACTTTAATACGAGCAATAATTCCAGGAGAAACAGATCGTGGAAGAACCATCGCGTCATGCAAAATGCCATCAATACGATACCTCACAAGAAGATCTTTTTCGCCAGGCTCAATATGAATATCGGATGCATTTTGAACAATCGCGTGGTTCAAAAGCGTTTCAACAATTCGAACAATCGGCAAATCTTCGGCAAGTTTTTTTAAGTCGTCCTCCCCCACCGCTTCCGTGGCGCCGGTTCCATCAACGGTCGAGACAACCGACTTTGCCTCTTTTTCAATCATCGAACCAAACTCTGCTTTGAGACTTTTTTGATATTGCAAAAGCGCATTTTTAATAGACTCGCTGTCGGTCAATCTTGGCAAAATGCGCTTTCCTATTTTTTTATGTACGAATTCAATTGCTTCAAGGTCTTGCGGATCAAGCATTGCCACCTCCAGCGCATCAGCTTTCTTATGATAGACAATAATATTATGCTTGCGAGCGATTGGTTCAGGAATGATATAGAGAGTGTCAAAATCTATCCTCATGCCATGGAGATCAATAAACGGGATTCCGAGCAGGTACGCCTCCATGCGACGCAAATCCCCCTCGGCAATTTTCCCCATCGAAATCAAAACCTGACCAAGCGAAACTTTTTTCACGAGCGCCTCTTTTTCCGCAGTTTCAACATCCACCCGAGAAACAAGTCCCGAATCTAGCAAAAATTCCTTAAATCTTTCAACAGCAAGATGCATACTGTTTTTATTATACCAAGAATGCCCCTCTCGTAAATGAGAACAAAAAAATGTCTTCGAACCTTAAATTTACTAAAAATTACGAAGCTGTTTAGTTATCTCAGATAACCCGCTGGAGATCGTTGACGATACATCAAGATGCTCATAGGCCGGCAAAATATCGAGAGGGATAGAAGGTATTTGATCAACCGACCCAAGAGCGACAAGCCAACTGGTCGGATCAACATTAGGATAAACTGACCCCCACCACATAATCCACGACCGAATATCAGTTTTTTTTGAAAGACAAGCAAGATCGAAATAATCTTTGTATTCCTCCCTCCCGCATATTGCCGAGAGTTTCATGATAGTAATATCTTTGACTCCAGCAAGCCGAAACGCTCCAATTGACACACTCTTTTCAAGAAGTGCCTCCAGTCGCGATATAAAAGAAACTTTCACCCCATCGATAACACACCATAGTGTATTTTTCTCTTCGAAAGTAAACTCGATTTTATGTCCAACAAACAGTTGAGTGAGTTCTTGTCGCAAGCGCGCGGTATCAATATCTCCAAAAATAAAATAATCAAGATCAACGCTTTTCCTGTGCCCAATCACAAGTGCAAGTGCTGTTCCACCGGCAAGATAATATCCAGGGTTAAGTTTCTCGAAAACCACATCGGCAATTTCCATCATCCCGTCCGTAATCGTTTCGTGGAATAACGTCATAATAGTAAGTAATTACTAATATAATTGTATCTTCGCCTTGACATTGCCGTGGGCTTCATAGAATCAAAAACCGTTCTGACGACATCAATTCCATTTTTTTTTATCATCTCAACAATGAGAAAAATACTCCCATACGAAAGAGCCCTTTGAATCACAAATGACGCTGGAAGTGTATCTATTTTGTCCGGTGATATATCCCAAAGCACTGTTCGCACAGAAGTCGTATTCATGACTTTCATTATATCATAATCTCAAATCAATAACTTCTTCATTTATTTCTACATGCTCAAAACAACGAAAATCAGTTAATGTTGGATTCTGTTTAGAAAATACATATATTAGATAATTTACGAACCCATCATCTATCCCTACTTCGCGACTGGCTCTGGTATGCCAAGCGTCTGCCGGATGCGCAAGATTCAACCCACTTGATTCATCCAAGAAAGACAACCCCACCTCTAATCCAGATTTTATATAGACCGCCTTATATTGTTTAGTCAATTCTTTTTTACTTAATTTCGAACGCCTCCACTCAGCCACCGCATAGCTACAATCCCATGAATCATTATAATAAGAACCAAAATGTCGGTA
>JBBUBG010000113.1:6097-8761 GCA_038058345.1 Patescibacteria group bacterium
TTTAATTTTATTTAAGCCATTTTTTTGCATAGTCATAAAATTCGCCAATAATCTGCAAACCTCTTTCACTAGCAATGGGGTTTGTCTTGGGCGTACCCCTGCCGATACTATACAAGGTACCAATTATTTCTGGTCTACTGGTAAGATCCAAGAAATTAGACCAGTGGTCGATAATACTTTTGATATGAGCAGCTTCAAAACGGATATTATGTTTCGGTTGTACCGCATATTTAAATAGATATGCTCGCTTTAAATTTATCATTTCCCCTGGTGGTATCGGTAGTTTTTTATCCTGATAATTAGGGTTGTAATATTTCGATATAATCAAATTATTTGTGATGACTAACTTTATCTCCATAGATTCATCGTATCATTATTTTAAAATATAGAAATTAGTGGATGTTGCCGAGGGGTTAATCCCGGATAAAGGGGTCAGGAGTGCTCCGTAGAGAACACCCCCTAAACCGGGCGCCAAACAATCATTGAATTGAAAGTGCAGAGGCGAAGCACTCCTAACCCCTTATTTCCCCTTATTTTCAAAAAATGAGGAAGGTTAAACCTTCCGCATTTTTATATATCATTGACCGGCATTATCCTTTGAGGTATCTTTCAATCATGACTACGATTACCCTAGATGAAAATATCAGCTTCAAAAAAACACACTTCAAAGATGCGCGAGAATTGCGCGATTTTCTTGTTGAAAAAATTACTGTAAATGGTTCCACCCTGGCGAGAGAGAAAAAAATCCTAGCCAATATCGCAGATGCTGAAAAACAAGGCAAACGATACACAAACATAGATATAATGCTTCGTGAAATCTAGCCATATGTACTCAATCGTCCCTTCGAAAGATTTCACAAAAGCACTTCGCAAATTAAAACAGTCAGGAAAATTTAAGGAAGCAAAACTTCAAGAAGCACTCCGCCTTCTCAAGATAGGAAATCCACTGCCGGCACAATATAACGACCACCAACTTCATGGCGACTTAGGCACCGTAAGAGAATGCCATGTCGCAGGTGACATTGTGTTACTTTATAAAAGAAACGACGAACTTTGCATTATTACCCTCGCCGACGTTGGTACCCACCATCAGATTTTTGGGAAATAAACGTAAATAAAGGGCTATGAAATACGGCTCCTGACCTGCTCCATAGAAAACACCCCCTAAGCCTGGCGCCAAACAATCATCACATTGACATCGTATAGAAAAAATATATACTTCGAACATGCTTACGCAAATAAATTTTAAAATTGATGAGAAGTTAAAAAAACTTGCCCTTGCAAAGGCAAAACGCACAGGAATTAGCTTCAGTGCATATCTTCGAAGCGCTAGCCAAGAATTTGTTAAAGAAAATGTATCTCTTGCGATAGTGCGAAATGAAACATTAAACAACAAGACCAGGAAAATTCATACCCAAATTACTAAAGACCTCAAAAACGGAAAGAACATATCCCCTGCCTTTTCAACCTCCCAAAAAATAAACGAGTATCTTGATACTCTATGATAATTTTTTTTCATAAAAATTTTGAAAAACAATACAAAAAACTTCAACCTAAGATAAAAGAGAAAGTAAAAGAACGTCAAAAAATATTCCTAGCAGATCCATTCGATCCAGTCTTAAATAATCACAAATTGCAAGGCAAAGACTCCTGGTTGCGCGGTCTTGATATTACAGGTGATTATCGCCTCCACTATGAGGCAATTAGCGATGACAGAGTTTTGTTTAGAGCGATTGGAACTCACCACGAATTATATGGTTCCTAGAAACGGCTTCTGTGGAAGAATGGTGACTGTCCCCATTTCCTTCCCATTTCCTCCCATTTCCTCTAAATCATGCAGATGTAGTAGAGAGAGAGGTATGGGGGGAGGATCTTAATTGAGGTATTCCCAACACAGCGTCCATCATATCCGTCTGGAATGCAGAGGCGATTCCCCGACACACCGTCCGAACCGATAAAGGTTAGTGCTTTAACACGGAGACTCCCTGGCCCTCCAGGAACCCACCCAGCATTTAGACCGGCAAAAGTAATTTCCGACTTACCGCCAACGTCGGCAGGGCTTACCAATTCAGAATCAGCAGAAGCTCCTCTTGGAAAACGCCCGATCATGTTTGGGGTATCATACGCGTAAGCACCACCGTTTGTATTTGTTCCATTACAATATTTCCATTTCCCGTCAGCTGGAAGATCTGGCCCGTACCACATCACCACACTCGCACTTGGTATTGCACTTCCAGCATCTGGGTCAACACTCGAGCGCCACGCGCTTCCATTCCAGTAATTGAGCGAATCAGTGTCTGTATTGTAAACAGTAAGTCCTTCTGCAGCTATTCGGTTAACGTCAGGTAAATACTCTGTAATAAACCTCATGTCCGCATCCGACATCCTTGGTGGTAAAAAAACTTTTGTTGTTACATTATTAAAATCAAAAATTCCCCTAACCGTATGTGAGGCAAAAACAACAGCAGAGCCTACAATGAGACACAAGAGAAAAATTGGAAATAAATATTTAGGCTCTAATTTGTTTTGCATATAAAGTTCAAGAGAACATAGGAAGGCAGAGAAGTACTATCAGGAAAAGCCAAGCCAGCCAGTTTGGCTTGTTCATTACCATCGGGAGTACCTACGAAATCCCCAGCGGCATAATTTGCTCCCCCTGAAATA
>JBBUBG010000114.1:0-2549 GCA_038058345.1 Patescibacteria group bacterium
TTGATGGGTGAGGAGGGGATTACTACTGGCCGATTTGCAATCGGAATCACAATGGATTCAATCGGAGTAGTGCGACTTCCTTTTTTCCAAGCCATTACACAAGGTTTTAGTACGACAGTTCTCCTTACTCGTTCCACGATTGAGGGCCTTGTTAAATTAGTAAAGGATATATTTAGTGGCTCTGCTGGTATTGATTCTGTCTCTGGACCAGTCGGAATTGTCGGTCTGGTAGGTGACGCTCAAACTCTCGGCTTTGCTTTTTTAATTTCACTGACCGCAATTATCTCAATCAATCTTGCTGTAATTAATCTTGTTCCATTCCCAGCTCTCGACGGTGGACGCCTCCTGTTCATCATTATCGAGTCAATCATCCGCAGGCCAATCTCCAAAAAAGTAACGACCTACGTCAACACAATCGGCTTTATCCTCCTCCTAACCCTGATGCTCGTCATCTCCATTTCTGATATTTTCAAAATCCTATAAGAAGCTTATGTTGTCTTAGGTGATGCGAATATGAAAAAAGAGCCTAAAAAAGTTCAAATTGCTATTTATCAAGCCCTTGGAGATGGGTAAAAAATTCGCGTAAGGATTGAGGACGAAAATGTTTGGTTGACACAGAAACTGATTGCGGAGCTCTTTGGTGTTGACGTGCGGACCGCAAACGAACATCTAAAAAACATATTTTTGGAGAAGGAATTGGAGGAAAATTCAGTTATCCAGAATTTCCGGATAACTGCCACAGACGGTAAAACCTATGATACGAGACACTCTGGTTGTTTCGCTATACATTGATTTTGCGGAGTTGCAGGCCGCAGGCGGTCGCTTGATGAAGATGCACGATATATATTTTCGATTTTGATCGCGAGATTAAAAAGATCCTTAAAGCACGGAAGAAATAATAATTAAATAACATGAGAGAAATTGAAATAAAACTGAGAGCTGATAATTTTGATGAGATTGAAGCGAAACTCAAAGAGAAGGGTTGCGTTCTTTCTGAACCGATCAGTCAACGCGACGTAAGTTATTCTCTTAAAAACAGCGCAGACGAATTTGAAAGTGCTAAAGAAGGAGATGTTATTATTCGTATCCGTTATCTCAAAAATTCCGCGGAATTAAATCTGAAACAACAGCGTTCAAATGAGATGGACAATTTAGAATACGAGACCGAGGTTGCAGACCCAAAGGCAACCCATATGATACTTTCGACGCTTGGTTGGTTTCCTGTGGTAGAAGCAAATAAGATGCGAAGAAAGGGCAAGCTGGGAGAATATGAAATCTGCTTGGATCAAGTAGAAAAACTCGGCACTTTTGTAGAACTTGAAAAGCTGACAAGTGGTGACGCAAATCCTGACGAAGTTAGAGAGGAGCTATTTAAGGAATTAGAGAGTTTGGACTTGCCCCGCGAGAATGAAGAGACGCGAGGCTATGACACTCAAATTTATCATCTGGGATTGAAAAATAGTAAAAAAATCCCACAAGAATAAACCCAATGAAAAATGCCATAATCCTTCACGGCACCGGAGATAAGATTACTGATTTTTGGTTTCCGTATCTTAAAAAGAATCTTGAAGAAAAAGGTTTTGAGGTATGGTTGCCCGAACTGCCTAACGCAAAGGCCCCTAACCTCCGAGATTGGCTCACTTTTGTTTTAGAGAACGGAACATTTAATGGAGAGACGGTTCTAGTTGGGCATTCAGCTGGTGCTCAACTTATTTTGAGCATTTTGGAGAAACTTGAAACGCCAATCAAACAAGCTATTATGGTATCTGGCTATGCTAAGGCGTTGCGTGCTACTCCAGACCACGAAAAGAACACGGAAGATTTTAACTGGGAGAAAATAAAGGGTAAGGCTGGTGAGCTTGTCTTTGTTAACTCTGATAACGATCCGTGGACTTGCGACGACAAACAAGGGCGAATGATGCTTGACCACCTGGGTGGAGTTCAGGTCATTCCTAAAGGAGAAGGGCACATGGGCTCTACGACATACAATCAGCCGTACAAAGAGTTTCCGCTCCTTGTAAAACTTGTTCAGTAAAGAAGTATAAGGGGTCAGGAGCATTTGATTGGAAAAGGTTCCTGACACCTTTTCTCTGACACCTTTTCTGACACCCTTTCTCGATTTCGTGCCTAGTTTGACATGTACGTATTTATGTGATAGAAATAAAATATGGTTGTTTGAAATTTTAGTAACTGGACTGCTTTTAGAGTACAGTCTGAAAGGAGGCCATTGTGGTCTCGTTCTTTGGATCAGTGTTCGTCGCGATCGGAGCGCTCCTGTTTGCCTTCGCCTTCGAGCTCGTGACCTGTTTTTTTCGACTTGGCCTCGGGAAAAAGTCTACGCAAAACACCGGCCTCATCGGAAGGTTTACTGGTGGACTCCGGATTCATCATGGCTACGTGGGGGTAGTACTTGTCCTATGTCGGAATTTCTTTCCGACGAGCCCACTCCCTCAAGTCTTCGGAGGAAACTGGCAACAGCTCGCCGCTATAGTTGGGTGGGGCTGTGTCATATCCGATGGAGTGCATCACTTTTGGATTCTGTGGAATCT
>JBBUBG010000115.1:0-528 GCA_038058345.1 Patescibacteria group bacterium
GCTCGTTGCATACGCATACAAAGAAGCGGGGATTTCCGTTCCGAGAATTTCAGTAGATCAGTTCGTTTTTTGCGACAAGATTGATGAAGAAAAACTAAAGCCAGGAGATCTTATTTTTTCCGTAAAAAAAGATGGCGATGGAGTGCGCAATTCTTCCGTCGAGTTTTTGCCTGGCACGCCAGTTTTTCACGGGGTATCTCATGTTGGTATTTATTCGGGAGAAGGGAATGTGATTCATGCTGCCGGTAAATGGAATAAGGATTCTGTTGTCAAGGAACAATATAAAACTAGTGAAGCATTTAAAACTATCGTTGGTTTCGGGAGTATTTTACGTAGCGAAGAGCCTCGATTTGTTGTTACTATTCCACCAGAGAGACTAGATTTGCGGGCACCAGCAGGCTTTACAAGTGGAGCGAATTCGGCTGACTTAATCGAGGAAGTGGCCAGAATAATTGGGTATGATGCAATCCCCGGACGGTCGCCTTCGGCGACCGTGGCAATGACACAAAAGGCTATTATGACACAGTC
>JBBUBG010000115.1:538-12606 GCA_038058345.1 Patescibacteria group bacterium
GGGGATCACATGACCCGATTTATCAAACATCTGAAATTATTCGTTCATTGCTCGAGAAAGAAGGTTTTTCTGAAATCTATAATTATACTTTTGCGGAAAAAGGAGAGCTCGCACTCGCGAATCCACCCGCAATTGATCGTGGCTTCCTGCGTACAAATTTGGCAGATGGACTTATTAAGAAGATCACTGAAAACAAATTTTACGTTGACCTACTTCAATTAGACGAGATACGTCTTTTTGAAATCGGCTCTGTTTTTATTGGTGGCGAAGAATCAGTGCATGTCGCGATTGCCTCCAATTCCAAAAAATCTGTTTCAGCACTTTTTCCTTGGCCCACGAATAATCTTTATTCTGGATCAGAAAATGTCTCTGAATACAGCGTTCAAGATATCTCAAAATTATTGCAGGAAAATGAAGGAGATGAATATCCTATTTCTGAGACTAAGGTGCAGCCTATAATTTCATATCCTACGGCCTCAAGAGATATTGCTCTTTTTGTGCCAAACGAGATCGACCCAAAATTGATAGCCGAAAAAATAAAGGAAAATGGCGGAATCTATTTTTTGCATTCAATAATTTTCGACGTTTTTAAGAAAGGAGAGCAAACCTCCTATGCCTTTAGAATAGTTCTTCAGGCAAGCGATCATACCTTGGTGGGTGAAGAAATAACAAGCGCAATGGATACAATCACGAGAGCTTTGTCGCTTGAAGAAGGTTGGAAAATACGGTGATTAATGCTATAATAAAAGTAATTAAACATGGCAAAGGAGACTGAAAAAAAAGGCTACGGAGCTGAATCGATTGTGGTTCTTGAGGGTTTAGAGCCCGTCAGAAAGCGTCCTGGAATGTACATTGGTACAACTGGCCCAGAGGGATTACACCACCTCGTTTGGGAAATTTTTGACAACTCGAGAGATGAAGCAATGGGTGGTTTTTCTAATGAAATCGAGGTTGCTATTTTGCCCGGAGATGTAATCCGCGTTGCAGACAATGGCAGGGGTATTCCCGTTGATGTTCACTCAAAGACAAAAGTTTCCGCACTTGAAACAGTAATGACGACCCTCCATGCTGGTGGAAAATTTGACCAGGAGTCGTATGCAATTGCCGGAGGTTTGCATGGAGTTGGAGCTTCTGTTGTTAATGCGCTTTCGCTATGGCTAAAGGCAGAAATCCATCGCGACGGAGGTCGTCACATGCAAGAGTATAAGCGTGGAAAAAAAGTTGCTAGCGTAAAAAAATTAGGTAATTCAAAAAAACACGGAACGATCATCACGTTCAAACCTGATTCCGAAATTTTCCCTGAAACCGTTTATGAATTAAATAAAATCGTAAGCCATCTCCGACAACAGGCGTATCTTGTTAAGAAGTTGCGGATTCGCGTGATTGATGCACGCGAGCTTTCTGTGGAGGAGATCGAAAAGAAAGAGGTGTTCTATTTGAGCGAGCTTGGACTAAATGCACCCTCCTACTCTTTTTATTTTGAAGGGGGCTTACTGTCACTTGTGGCCTTTTATAACTTAAGAGAGAAACCTCTTCATAGCTCTATTTTTTATGTTGAGCGTCAGATTGGGGATATTACCGTCGAGGTTGCTCTTCAATATATCGACGACATTGTCGTTCGCGAGGTCACCTTTGCAAATAATACAAGTACTCCAGAGGGAGGAACTCATCTCACTGGTTTTCGTACGGCACTTACTCGTATTTTGAATGACTATGCGCGCAAAAATGAGCTGATAAAAAAAGAGGATGATAACTTTACTGGCGACGATGTTCGCGAGGGCATGACTGCCGTAATTTCAGTAAAACTCCCAAATGCACAATTTGAAGGTCAGACAAAAGCAAAACTTGGAAGCATTGAGGCACGCGGGGCCGTCGAGACTGTTTTTGGTGAAGCATTCGAGCTTTTCTTGGAGGAACATCCAGATGAAGCACGGGCTGTAATCAGTAAAGTATATCTCGCTCTTAAAGCAAGAAAGGCGGCCAAAGCAGCCAAGGATTCTGTTCTTCGAAAGGGCGCACTTGAGGGAATGACACTCCCCGGCAAACTTGCAGACTGCCAAACTCGCAACGCAGAAGAATCAGAGTTATTTATTGTAGAGGGAGATTCAGCCGGAGGTAGTGGAAAGCAGGGTCGTGATCGTCGCACTCAAGCCATCCTTCCACTCAAAGGAAAAATTTTGAATGTTGAAAGGGCAAGGCTTGATAAAATGCTCGAATCAAAAGAGGTGAGATCGCTCATAATTGCGCTCGGCACAGCGATTGGTGATGTCTTTGATATTTCAAAATTGAGATATCATAAAATTATTATTGCAACAGATGCTGACGTCGACGGAGCCCACATTCGCACACTTTTACTAACTTTATTTTATCGTTACTTTAGGCCATTGATTGATGCTGGTCATATTTATATTGCTCAACCTCCACTTTATAAAATCAAAAAGGGAAAGGAAATTAAGTATGCGTATTCAGATGAAGAGAAAATTAAATTTGTCGGCAAAGATTTGGATATTGTTGAGGCAAATGAATTGAATGAAGAATCAGAAGAAGAATCTGAAACTGAAACAGACGCCAAGACAAAGCGTGCACCGAAGATTTCCATCCAGAGATACAAAGGTCTTGGAGAAATGAATCCCGAACAGCTTTGGGAAACAACAATGGATCCCGAGCGAAGAATCTTAAAGCAGGTGACAATTAAGGATATCGAAGGTGCGGATTCGACGTTCGACATTTTAATGGGATCTGAAGTGCCACCTCGCAAACTATTCATTCAAACTCATGCCAAACTCGCCACAATTGATGCCTAATTAATTTGGACGCCCGGCGTCCAAATTAAGAGCCTCCGTCATCGTCATGAATTTCAAAATTGTATCAAAAGAGAATAATTCACTTGCCAGAGCGGGGGTGATTAGCACGTCCCATGGAGATATTTTGACTCCGGCCTTTGTCACGGTTGGAACAAAGGCGACAGTAAAAGCGCTTTCGATGGAACAGGTGCGTGAGGCGGGCTCGCAGGTTGTTCTTGCGAATACATATCATCTCTATCTAGAACCGGGAGATGATCTCGTGCGCGATGCTGGAGGTCTCGGAAAATTTATGAATTGGAATGGGCCGACGATGACTGATTCTGGGGGCTTCCAAGTTTTTTCCCTTGGAGCTGCCTTCGGGAAAAAGATTTCAAAAGTTGCGAAAAATGAATCGGGTATTTGGATCGAAAGTGGTGAAATTCCGAAGGATGAACGTACTCCAACCTTGGTTGAAATAACAGAAGAGGGAGTTAAATTTAAATCATATCTCGATGGCAGTGAACATTTTTTTACTCCCGAGCGTTCGATGGAGATTCAGTCTGATTTAGGAGCGGATATTATTTTTGCATTTGATGAATGCACCTCTCCAGACGCCTCGTATGAATATCAAAAAGAGGCACTCGATAGGACTCACCGTTGGGCCTCTCGTTCACTTTCTCACCATAAGAGCTTGGCGAGGAAATGGGACCAGGCATTGTTTGGAATAGTTCAAGGAGGACGATATCAAGATTTGCGAAAAGAAAGTGCGCGAGTTTTGGCAGGAATGAATTTTGATGGATATGGAATTGGTGGATCTTTTGAAAAAGAAGATATGGGGAATGCCGTTCGCTGGGTAAATGAAATTTTGCCAGAAAATAAGCCGAGGCACCTTCTCGGAATTGGCGAACCCATTGATTTAATTTTAGGAATAGAAAATGGGATTGATACTTTTGATTGCGTGGTACCTACTCGCCTTGGAAGAAATGGTACGATTTATACAAAATATGGGCGAATGATAATTACTAATGCAGAGTTTAGAAAGGATTTTTCACCAATTCAGGCTGACTGTGAATGTTATACGTGCCTACATTATTCTCGCGCCTATGTTGCCCATCTTTTTAGAGCGAACGAAATGCTCGCTGGCACGCTCGCATCAATTCATAATCTTCATTTTTTAACTAAAATTGTTGCTGACGCGCGCGAGGCTATTCTTGATGATCGTTTTTTTGAATATAAAAAAGAGGTGCTCGACAACTACCTTAAATAGGATATCATTGTTGCTACTATGTCAACCTTTACGATGAAGTCGGAATTTGCTCCGGCAGGAGATCAGCCGAAAGCGATTAGTTCGCTTCTGGATGGTCTTGCAAAAAAAGAGCAGTTTCAGACGCTTCTAGGTGTTACTGGTTCTGGAAAAACATTCACAGTTGCGAATGTTATAGAAAAAATTGGGAAGCCAACACTGGTAATTGCGCACAACAAAACGCTGGCGGCTCAATTGGCGCAGGAATATCGTCACTTTTTTCCAAATCATGCAGTGCACTATTTTGTTTCTTATTATGACTATTATCAGCCAGAGGCATACATGCCGAATACTGATACCTATATAGAAAAAGATGCCTCGATAAATGAGGAGATTGAGCGACTAAGGCATGCCTCGACTCAAGCATTGCTTACACGCCCTGATGTAATTATTGTCGCTTCCGTTTCCTGTATCTATGGACTCGGAAGTCCTGCTGAATATGAAAAAGAGAATCTTAAACTTTCGCGAGGTCAAGAGATTTCTCGCGCAGAATTAGGCAGAGCATTTGTTTCTATTTTTCATGAACGAACAAATGCAGATCTAAAACCTGGATTTTTTCGTGTCATCGGTAATGCCCTTGAGATCATGCCGATGGGTACTCAAAATGTCATTCGCTTCGAATTAGGCCCAAGTGGAATAGAGAGAATCGCAACCATTGATCCAATAAGTAGTTCAATCATTCGAGAGGAGGCATCGGTTTTTATTTTTCCATCAAAACATTTTTTTACAAACAAAAACAAAAAAGATCCCGCGCTTAAATCAATAGGGAGCGAGTTAAAAAAACGACTAAAAGAATTAGAAAAAGGGGGTAAAATACTTGAAGCTGAAAGACTAAAAAGAAGGACTACTTATGACCTAGCGATGATCAGAGAGGTTGGATACTGTTCAGGCATAGAAAACTATTCACGTCATTTGGCAGGTAGGGAAGCAGGATCATCGCCGGATACTTTGCTTTCATATTTTCCACATAAAAAAGATGGGACTCCGGATTTTCTTACAATTATAGATGAATCTCATGCGACAATTCCTCAAATTGGCGCGATGTTTGGAGGGGATCAGTCGCGTAAAAAGACACTCATCGAGCACGGCTTTCGTCTTCCATCGGCGCTCGATAATCGCCCGCTAAAGTTTTCCGAATTTTGGGATAGGGTTTCGCAAGTGATATTTACTTCTGCGACACCCGCAGATTTTGAGCGCGAAAAATCATCAAGAATTGTTGAGCAGATTATTCGTCCGACAGGTCTTGTAGATCCAATTATCGATATTAAACCGGTTACAGCAAAAGGCTCATATGGTGGGCAAGTTCAAGATGTGATGGAAGAAATTGCAAAGGTAATAAAGACAGGCTTCCGCGCAATTGCGACTACGCTTACAAAAAAAATGGCAGAAGATCTGGCTGCGTATTTCAAGGAGAAAGGCATAAAGTCTGAATATCTTCATAGTGAAATCAAAACGCTAGATCGAATAAAAATTTTAACAGCTTTCCGTCGTGGCGATTTTGATGTACTCGTTGGAGTGAATCTTCTTCGTGAAGGATTGGATCTTCCCGAAGTTTCTTTTATCGGGGTTTTGGATGCAGATAAGGAAGGGTTCCTTCGCTCTGAAACATCCCTCGTTCAAATAATCGGACGTGCCGCTCGAAATGATCGCGGACGGGTGGTTTTATATGCAGATGGGATGACAAATTCGCTCACAAGGGCGGTGGGAGAAACGAACCGCAGGCGAGAAATTCAACTTGCTTACAACAAAAAGCACGGCATCACTCCAAAAACCATTCAGAAAAAAATAGAGGACATCACTCAAGAATTAGAGAGTGAGCATGATAAGGCGGTCGCCTCACTTCTTGCCGTTGATCGCGCAGGAATCGCCACAGATCCGAAAAAGATAGTTAAAATAATTAAACAGAAGAAGAGAGAACTCACCGAAGTAATCAAGCTTCTCGATTTCGAAAGTGCCGCAATTTTGCGTGACGAAATTCGCGCTCTGGAAAAGATTTAGAATATTCAATAAATTTGGAGAGGCATAGCTGGATGCAGAACAAGGAAAAAGCGAGGCCGTCTACAGGAGCCTATCATAAACGATAGGCCTTATGACGAGTTGTACGACCAGTACAGTGAGGAATAGACGTAGCTTTTGACGATGTTATGCGCCAGCTACGCCTCTCCAATAAAAAAGAAGCGCTGGCTCGACCGAAGTCAAACCAACGCTTTTCGCGCCCGTTGCGCTAGGTGACGAGCACCTACTTCTCCTTGTAAAAGGAGGCGATTGGGATCAAGAACATCCAAGTCCCGAGGCCGATAATCATCAGGCCTCCGAGAATGTTCTTGATGCCGATCAAGAACAGTCCACAGGAGGACGAGAGCACAAAAAGAAGAACCAGCACCATAACCATAACTCGAATTCGATTACGCATGCTAAATACTCCAATACTTCATTTTGGTCGAGGGGAACCCTCGGCCATTTTCCAGAAGGAAACAGAACAGCGGTCCGAACGTAGTATACCAAAAGTTAACCCCACACAAGAGGCGATCTGTCGGCTGACAGACTCTCTTGTGTGGGGTTGTGCGAGGCTTAGCCTCGCACAGGTTAGGGTTAGCCCTCGATTTCCTTTGCGTGAGACACGCAGAGGACGAGGACTTTTCCTCCGAGGGGGAGGAGTTTTGCCCCGACTCCGATGCATGATGGAATCATGCAAGTGGAGACGTTTACGAACACCTCGCTCTGGAGAAACCGTGGCCCCTTGACCACAGGTTCAGTGGGAGGTGCCACGACAGGGGTCGGAGTCGGCGGCGGTGGTGTCACCAGAACGGGAGGTGGAGGTGCCACGTGAACGGGAGGTGGTGAAGTCGGCTGTTGGGACGGGATCATGTTGATCACGTTCCGTACCCGCTTTTCGGGCACTTGCGTCACCTCATCCGTCGGACACGCTGGAGGCAACTCCTCGCGCAGACCCGAAAGGGCTGCGAAGGGAGAGTCTCCGGCCTCGACTTTCTTGTCGAGGCGGAAGCGGTGACGTAGCACGACGAGGTAGGTTTCCCTCCTCGTGAGCTGGCACCCGTTCAAGACATTACCAAACTGATCCTTCTCGGCACACTCCTTGTGGGTTGCCCCATTCACAAGAAGATGCCAGAACCCGATCGCCCTCGCGCGTTCGCGTACGAGGCGATGATCCTCAACCTGGAGGTGACTCTTCAGCCACTCCCAGGCGAGAGACGAGACGGGGAAGATCTCGAATGACCTTGACTGCCCCATGTGCGCGGCCTGCGCTCGCATCCACGCGATCGACTTGGCCGTGTTATCCACGTCCGAGTCGATCACCTGGGGCTCGACGCCCGCGCTCGCTTCGCCGGACACAAGGTCCAGTGCTCGACACTTCGTTCCCCTGTGCTTTTGAGCTGGCATCGCCAACTCCTCCGATCCTAGCCAAAAAAAGCTAAATATATGGAGAACTCACGGTTTGGATTCGTAACGAACCCAATATCTACCGTGTTTCTGTCTGGGATAGTAGCAGATTATAGACTACTTGTCAAATAAGCTAAAAAATGCTAACATTCCACTAAATGCAAGATGAAATCATAATAAAAGGGGCGAGAACGCATAACCTAAAAAACATCACTGTTCGGCTTCCTCGTAATACGATGATCGCCTTTACTGGACTATCCGGTTCTGGTAAATCCTCGCTCGCCTTCGACACAATCTTCGCTGAAGGTCAAAGGCGATATGTCGAGTCTCTTTCTTCGTATGCTCGTCAGTTTCTTCGCCAGATGCAAAAGCCCGATGTCGATGAAATTTCCGGACTTTCTCCAGCCATCTCGATTGACCAGGGTTCTCGTTCACAAAATCCAAGATCGACAGTTGCAACGATTACTGAAATATATGATTACCTTCGTGTTCTATTTGCGCGAATAGGTCGTCCTCATTGTCTTACTTGCGGAGATGAAATTGAAAAGCTCTCAAATGAGGAAATCGTAAACGTAGTTTTTTCTCATCTTAAAAAAGAAAATAATACCGACGTTAGAATTTTTGCTCCCGTTGTTCGTGGCAGAAAAGGAGAATATTATCAGCTTCTTTATGATCTGCTTGGAAAAGGATATTCTACTGTGCGAATAGATGGCAAAGAAAAGAAACTTCGTGAAAAAATTATTCTCGAAAAAAACAAGAAGCATGACATCGATATTTTAATTGACGAGATGAACCCCTCGGATTTCACGAGTGAAAAATTTTTTCGCGAGAGACTTTCCGACGGAATCGAACGCGCACTAACCGAAGCCGAAGGAGTTCTCCGAATTTCATTCAAAAAAGATTCTATTGAAAAAGAGCGACTCCTTTCAACTCGCTACACTTGCCCAAAAGACGGATTTTCTTTTGTTGAAATCGAGCCCCGACTTTTTTCTTTCAACTCTCCATATGGTGCATGTCCCGAATGTCATGGTTTAGGCACAAAGCATATGTTCGGTGATGAGCCCTGTCCGATTTGCCTTGGTGCGCGTCTTCGCAAAGAAGCACTCTACGTACTAATTGGTGGAAAAAATATTGTAGAAGTCAGCGCGCTCGCAATAAAAGAGGCAAACGAGTATTTCAAAAAACTTAAACTTTCAGACAAGGATCGGGAAATTTCTAAAGTTATTTTGAATGAAATAGAATCGCGTCTGCTATTCATGCTAGATGTTGGACTTGAATATCTTGCGCTCGACAGGCGAGCAAATACACTTTCCGGCGGAGAAGCGCAACGGATTCGCCTTGCTTCGCAGTTAGGCTCTGCTCTTGTCGGAGCGCTTTATGTGCTTGATGAGCCAACCATTGGCCTTCACTCACGAGATAATGATCGTCTGATTGCCACCCTTGAAAAACTTCGCGACCTTGGCAATACAATTATCGTTGTCGAGCACGATGAAGATACAATTCTTTCGTCCGATTATTTAGTAGATATTGGCCCAGGAGCAGGTGTTCATGGCGGGGAAATTGTTGTTGATGGATATGTAAAAGACCTTCTCTCTGCCAAAAAAAATACAAACAATTCACTAACCTTGGCATATTTGCGAGGAGAGAAAAATATTGAGTTACCCGAAAAAAGACGCGACAAAGATAAGGGGGCAATAAAAATTCGCGGAGGGAATGTATTTAATATCAAAAATCTTGATGTCGATATTCCGATTGGGAAATTCACAACAATCACGGGAGTTTCCGGTTCTGGGAAATCCTCTTTGCTCTACGAAATTTTAGATAAAAACTTGCGGGCAAGGTTTGATCGTCGCTATCGTTCGAATGAGACAATTAACTGCGCGCATTTTTTGGGTTCAGAATATATTTCAAGATCAATTTTAATTGACCAGTCTCCAATTGGGCGAACTCCAAGGTCAAATCCTGCAACATACACTGGAGCGTGGGGTCATATTCGTGACCTTTTTGCAGAAAGCGAAGAGGCAAGATTCCGTGGGTGGAAATCTGGGCGATTCTCTTTTAACGTCCCCGGGGGAAGGTGTGAGGCGTGTCAGGGCAATGGAGTAATCGCAGTTGAAATGCATTTTCTTCCAACAGTTTATGTTGAATGTGATGTTTGTCGTGGAAAGCGTTTTGACCGCGAGACCCTGGAGGTTCTCTTCCGCGGAAAAAATATTTTTGAGATTCTTAAGATGACGGTGGAAGAAGCGATCAAATTTTTCCATGATATTCCTGCCATTTACGATCGATTGAGTAGCCTTATGCAAGTTGGTCTGGGCTATATCGAACTAGGTCAATCAGCGACAACTCTTTCTGGCGGGGAATCGCAACGTGTAAAAATTTCTTCCGAATTATATCGTCCACATGTTGAAAAAACGATTTATCTTTTAGATGAGCCATCGGTGGGGCTTCACTATGAAGACGTTCGTAAATTACTTGAAATCTTGCAAAAACTAGTTGATAAAGGGAACACTGTAGTCGTTATTGAGCACAATCTCGATATCGTAAAATCTTCAGATTGGCTAATCGACATGGGCCCAGATGGTGGAATTCACGGAGGAAAACTAATGGCAGTCGGGACACCCGAGGCTGTTGCGAATAATCCAAAATCCGTAACGGGGGAATACCTAGAGAAAGTTTTGAAGAAAAAGACTGTAAAATAATGAAAAAGGATAAGTTATCAAAATTAAAATTGCCGGATAAACCCGGTGTGTATCTGTTCAAAAAAGGAAAGGCGGTTTTGTACGTTGGAAAGGCGAGCTCTTTGCGGAATCGTGTGAAAAGCTATTTTTCCTCTGATCTCTGCTCTACAAGAGGGCCGAGGCTCGTAAAGATGATTACCCTTGCCGGGACGGTGCAATTTTTCGAAAGCGATTCCGTGCTGGAAGCGCTTATTCTTGAAGCAAACTTAATTAAAAAATATCGCCCAGAATATAATTCCAGAGAAAAAGACGACAAAAGTTTTATTTTTGTAGTAATAACGAAAGAGGAATTTCCGAAGGTTATTTTGGTTCGAGGAAAAGAACTTGATGAAAAGATGCGAAATAATTCCAGAGCAATTTTCGGGCCATACCCGTCTGCGGGAGAAATCAGAGAGGCGTTAAAAATCATCCGTAAAATTTTCCCTTTTAGAGATAAGAAGTGCAACCCTAATTCATTAAAGCCGTGCTTCAATCGTCAAATTAAACTTTGCCCAGGAGTCTGCTCCGGAGAAATTTCGGCGAGTGAGTATCTAAAAATAGTTAAGAATATCGAGCTATTTTTCGAAGGAAAGAAAAAAGCAGTTTTACGTTCGCTTGAAGCAGAGCTCAAGCTAAATATAAAAAAAGGGGATTTTGAAAGAGCTGTAATTTTAAGAAATCAAATATTCGCGCTTAATCATATTCAGGATATCGCACTAATTAAACACCCAACCCACTTGGACGCCGGGCGTCCAAGTGGAATTGAGAGAAAAATTGAGGGGTACGACATTGCCCATACGAATGGAAAACAGATTGTCGGGGTGGTTATCGCACTTGTTAACGGCGAGCCAGCGAAGCAGTGGTATCGGACTTTCAAGATTAAAACGTTGGAGGGAGCAAATGATACTGCGGCGCTTCGCGAGCTAATTTTGAGGCGTCTTGCGCACAATGAATGGCCAGCACCGGACTTGATTGTAGTTGATGGAGGAAAGGCTCAAAAAAATGTGGTAGAGATGGCCATAATTGAGGCTAGTAAAATAATTCCAGTAGTTTCTGTCGTTAAGGACGAGCGACATAAACCGAGAGAGATTTTAGGGGATTCTGCGATTATCAAGGATCATCATAGGGAGATTATTCTTGCGGATTTGGAAGCTCACCGCTTCGCGGTGCGCTTCCACCGCAAGCTTCGGGACAAAATTCCATACTAGAATAGTTTTTGGCCGAGGGTTCCCCTCGGCCAAAAAGAACAAAGTTATCCAGACTAAGACTTGAGAATTTTGCGCTTGTTTGATATATTTAGGAAGGAAATAGTTCTAGTGTGAAGTGTGCGTCAATAACGTAATAATAGTTGGCTTCACGGAGGTTCTTAGAATGTTCGCGACAAGAATTCTTGGTGTTCCGGTGTGGCTCATGCGCCGTATTGACTCTGGTCAAACCCGATGGAAAACGGGATCGATTCCGTCCGAGATCACCAAAGTGGTGGTCCTCGGAGGAACAAAGGGTTCCAACGTCGGGAACTTCATGGCCCGTTGCGCCCACCAAGGCGCGAAAGTCTCCCATCGAGAGGAGACAGTCACGACCCTCGCCCTCACGGAACTCGTCCAGCTGGGCGAATTCAGAGACAAGAAGACTCTCCTGGCGACAGAAATGTCGGAAGAGGGAGTCGTCGCAGCTCTCAAGGCTGCTGGCGTCCGGTGCACCGAAGACAACTTCGGTCGCGCCCTCGTTCGAGGAATGACAACCGATCCAACTGGGACAACCCAGATGGTAATCGAAGCATCGCTCGGCGACGCCTCTGCGCTCGCAAAAGTAGGCGAACTTTCAAGTGGTTGAGTAAACCTCCCCCACCCCGCACGCTGC
>JBBUBG010000116.1:0-2837 GCA_038058345.1 Patescibacteria group bacterium
AAGCGCCGCCTGTCGCTTCCGCTAGCGCCGGCACAATCCCAATCTTATCAATTACATCTGACTCAATATGCACAACCGCAAAATCCAAAAGTCCCCTGGCCTGTTCCTCTTTAATTAAAGTAAGCCATCTCTCCCGCCCTTTCTCACTTAGTTTTTTTGAATCTTTAACGCCGGAAAAACGCTCCCCAACTGATTCCGCAAACCACAGCGCACAAACAGAAACCGGCCCAGCAATAGGCCCCCTCCCCACCTCATCCACCCCGACAATATATTTCATTTCCTTCATCTTAATAACAAATCCCCGAATCTCCAATAAACGGAGCGCCCTTCCCCGATGAGGACAGTCCCCTTTTAAAATAGTCTGGCGCCAGTCATTTTTTTGACTGCTTGAACCCCGCAGTCAAAAAAATGAGGCGAAAACCGAGGACTTTTTAAAAGGGGACTGTCCTCATCGGGGAACCCAGCGGAGTAGTGTATAATACCCAATCATGGATTTTACCCACCTCCACACCCACTCCCACTACTCTCTCCTTGATGGCCTCTCAAAACTAGATGAGATGGTCAAACTCGGAAAGGAATTTGGAATGAAATCAATAGGGTTGACCGACCACGGCAACATGTATGGAGCAATTGAATTTTATAAAACATGCAAAAAACACGAAATTAAACCGATCCTCGGAGTTGAGGCGTACATCGCAAACAGGACGAGACTTGATAAACAACCCGGCATCGACAACGAGCGTTATCATCTTACTCTCCTTGCAAAAAACCATATCGGCTACAAAAATTTAATTAAACTTGTTACAGCTTCCCAGCTAGAGGGCTACTACTACAAGCCGCGCATGGATAAAAATATCCTGCGAGAAAACCACGAAGGCATCATCGCGCTTTCTGGATGTCTAGGCGGGGAGCTTTGCCGCTCGCTTCGAAGGAAAGACTACAATCATGCAGAAGAAGTAATAAAAGAGTATCAAGATATTTTTGGGAGTGAAAACTATTTTCTTGAAATAATGCACCATCCAGGGATTGAGGGATTCGAAGATGTAAAGCGTGGAATTGTTACGCTCGGACAAAAAATGGGAATACCATTGGTGGGAACACAGGATTCCCATTATCTTTTACGCGAGGACGCAAGGCCTCACGACACCCTTCTTGCGATTCAAACAAATTCCGACCTCCAAAATGAGGATCGCTTTTCAATGCTCGATGATGACTATTCTTTTATCAACGGCGACACCGCAAAAGAATATTTCAAAGATGCTCCGGGTGCTGTCGAAAATACGATGAAAATCGCAGAGATGTGCGATATCGAAATTCCATTAGGTGGATGGACCTTCCCTGATTTAAAAATTGAAAGTGGCATCACCTATGACGATGAACTTTCAAGGCTTGCCTACGAAGGCGTCGCCCGTCGTGGACTTTCTCTTACTGCAGAAGTTGAGGACAGAATTAAATACGAACTGAAAATTATCAAAGACAAAGGTTATGGGCCATACTTTCTTGTAGTTGCCGACCTTCTCGCCTTCGCTGCAAAAAATGGAATTTACACAAACATTCGAGGTTCGGTCGCAGGCTCGCTAGTTACATATTTGATCGGAATTACAAAAGTTAATCCTCTTGAATACAAGCTTCCCTTCGAGCGATTTTTAAATCCAGAGCGACCATCGGCGCCAGATATAGATATGGATTTTGCAGACAATCGTCGCGACGAAATGATCGGATATGTAAGACAAAAGTACGGAGAAAATCATGTCGCACAGATTGGAACTTTTGGAACGATGATGGCAAGAGGCGCCGTCAGAGATGTCGCTCGTGCGCTTGGCCACCCCTACGCACTCGGAGACCAAATTTCTAAGCTTATTCCAATGGGATCACAAGGTTTCCCAATGACGATCAAGCATGCGTTTGAGCTCATCCCAGAACTCCCCGAGCTTTATAAAAATGATCCTAAGGTAAAAGAAATTATTGATCTCGCAAAAAAACTCGAGGGTTGTGTCAGACATATTTCTGTCCACGCGGCAGGCGTCGTTATTTCTCCCAATCCACTTAATGAAATTGTGCCTACGCAATTAGACCCGAAGGGTGGAAAAATTATTACTCAATACGACATGTATGCAGTTGATGATGTTGGTTTATTAAAATTTGATTTTCTTGGAATTAGAAACCTCTCAATTTTAAGCGACGCTGTACGCATCGTAAAACGAACTCAAAATCTTGATGTTGATATTGAAGCCATCGATCTCGCAGACAAAAAAACATTTGCGATGCTCTCCCGTGGTGAGACAATGGGACTTTTTCAACTAAACGGTTCTGGCATGACAAAACATCTCATGGATCTGAAGGCGACATCAATTCATGACATAAATGCCATGGTGGCACTCTATCGCCCAGGCCCAATGGAAATGATTCCTGACTATATCGCCCGCAAGCAAAATCCTGCGCTTGTAAAATACATGGATCCAAGACTCGAGCCAATCTTGAATTTTTCATATGGAGTTATTACCTACCAGGACGATGTCATGCTCATCGCAATTCATCTCGCTGGATATTCTTGGCTTGAAGCAGACAAGCTTCGCAAAGCGATGGGTAAAAAAATCCCAGCGGAAATGGAAGCTCAAAAATCGAAACTTCTCGTGGGCTTTGTTAAGGGTGGATTAACAGAAAAGCAGTCACAAGAATTATGGCATTTGATTGAGCCCTTCGCCGCATATGGATTCAACAAAGCTCATGCCGCAAGTTATGGTCGCGTTGCCTATCAAACGAGCTTCATGAAAGCTAACTATCCGGCGGAATATATGACCGCAGTATTAACAGCTGAATCCGGAGATGTTGATGAA
>JBBUBG010000117.1:0-13958 GCA_038058345.1 Patescibacteria group bacterium
AGTATCAGTGATCACATTAAGCCAGATAATTTGTGCAGCAAGGAGAGGTAAGGGATAACCAAGCAAAAGAGCGCCAGAAATTATTAATACTTCACCGATATTAGTTGAAAAAAGATATAAAATTACCCTTTTGATTGATTTATAAATACCACGACCCTCCTCTGCGGCCAAAACAATATTCGCAAAATTATCATCAAGAAGAATTATATCCGCCGACTCCTTTGCAACTTCAGTTCCGATTTTACCCATAGCAACTCCAAGGTCTGCCGCAACAAGCGAAGGAGTATCGTTCACTCCATCTCCTGTCATAGCAATAATTTCTCCACGACTCCTATATGCCTGAATTATGCGAAGTTTATGCTCGGGCGTAACTCTTGCAAAAACGGTAACGTGCGATAACTCAATCGCCAGCGCTTCATCAGACATCAAATTTATTTCCTCGCCAGTAATGACTCTATCGCCCTCGCGCCAAATATCCGCCTCTGCGGCAATTGATTGTGCTGTAATACGATGATCTCCCGTTATCATCACAACCTTAATATCTGCCCCACGCACTTTTTGCACAGCATCCTTAACCTCCACGCGGAGTGCATCGTTAATTCCCAAGAACCCAACGAATGTAAGAGGAGGCAAATTATCTGTCAAAAAACTTTCTTCAACATTCTCGTTTATTGCACAAGCAACCACCCGAAAACCTTTTTTTGCAATTGAGAGAAAAACAGATTCAAGTTTTATTTTTTCAACTTCATTAAAATCAGTTGCGCCATTTTTGTGCCAAATAGTTTTACACATTTCTAGTATCTTCTCGGGCGCTCCAAAGACTGTCAGGAAGTTTTTATTATCAACATTTCGGATAGTTGCATGATATTTTTTTTGGTAATCAAATGGCATTTCGAAAATCAATGATGGAATCTGCTCAAACCCTTTTTGCCGAGTTTTTTCCGAAAACAGTTGCATCGCGGCCTCTGTCGGATCTCCGGCTATTTTCCACGTCCCCGTTTCCTTCAAAAATGACAACTTCGCATTCGCACAAAAAGCAGATATTTTCCCAATAAGTAGCAGGCCAGCATGATTTATTGGATCAATAATTTTACTTCTCATGATAACTCCGCCTTTTAATTCATACCCATCCCCCTCTACTTCAAAACTTTCACCATCGACGTATACATGCTTAACTACCATCTCATTTTTCGTAAGCGTCCCCGTTTTATCTACAGCAATGATCTTTGTCTGACCCAAAGCCTCCACTGCGTGAAGGCGCTTCACTAAAACATTATGCATTGCCATCTTTCTGACACCCGTAGCCAAAACTAGAGTCATTACAACAGGAAGTCCTTCTGGGATAATCGATACAGAAAGGGCTACAGCAACAGTAAACATTTCCATTAATGACCTTCCAGACGAAATGCCAAGAATCGTCAGTGCAATGATAATAAAAGCCACAACAACGACGATAATTCTTGAGAGATAGCGAATATTTACCTTGAGCGGAATCTCGGTATCGATAGATGCAATTTTTTCGGCAATCTTTCCAATTTCTGTCAAAATTCCAGTGTTCACAACAACTGCAATTCCATTTCCACTTAGAGCAAGAGTCCCCTTAAAAACCATATTCTTGCGTTCTGATACAACGAGATCATCTCCAATCAATTCTCCACTTATTTTATTTATAGCCCCAGTTTCGCCAGTAAAACTCGCCTCATCAATTTTTAAATTATTAGATAAAATTATACGTGCATCCGCTGGAATTTTTTCCCCTTCCTGCAATATAATAATATCCCCTGGAACGACATCCTTATCTGAAATAATAATATCTCCACCTCGCAGTACGGTCGCCGATGTTTCAGAAAAGTTTTTTAAAGCAAGAAGTGCATTTTTTGCTTTTCCCTCCTGTATCGTTCCAATGATCGCATTGAATAAAAGCACTACTGAAATAATTACAGCATCCGCGATTTCTCCAACCACAAACACAATAATCGCAGCACCAAGAAGAACATAAATTAACGGACTTTGAAATTGCTGGAGGAAAATAGAAAACAAGCTATCTACCTTCCCTGCGGGAAGTTTATTGGGGCCATATTTTTGCAGACGCAAATCTGCCTCTTCTTTCGTTAATCCGCGCTCGCTCGAGTTAAGCTCCTCAATCACTTGAGCTGTCGTCATTGTATGCCACGATGTTTCTTTCATGATTCTTTCCTAATTAAAATAACCCCGAGTTCTACAATTATATACTCTACTCGAAAATTTTTCCTTAGCGGCCACTAGAAAAACTTTTTGTATTCAGGATAATTTTCTTTAATGATCGCCTTCCAGCTTGCCGTCTCATTTTTTTCATCTATATCCGTTTTGCAATAAACAAGCAAGATCGATACGAGTCGCATGCTTTTATTCAATAACACGATGCATCTGTTGCCAGATGTATTCGCTGATTCTTTCGTGTCTATCACTCGAAATTTTGTCTTGATTATTTTGACGTCACCCGCATCAACAATAGTTTCTGCTCTCTCTGTAAGTAAAAGGTTGTCTATACGAGCAAGTTCTTCGACAATGGCCCGAAGTGTAAAATCCCACTTATTTTTATATTTCTTCTGGAAACTTTTAATGAAGTGTCTCTCTGCGAAGTCTTCAATCTCTACGGAATAATTACCGAGCATAGCAGTTAGTACACGAGACCTGGATCTTCTTGGGTAATAAGTTCATACGGAATAAGTTCATTGTCTCGACACAGGAAATAAGGCAACTGATTATGCGTGAAGTTCACAATTTCCTCCGTTTTTTTATCCTTCCACTTTTCAGCAATTTGCTTCATTAAATCGTTCTCTTCAACAGAAAGAGTTTTTATCTTTTCATTTGCGTTACTATCAGATTCACTTATCAAAAACATTTCTTTGCCTTCGTATATCTTTCGGTCAACAATAATTTTTCCATCTTCCTCAAGCTCATCAATCGCGCGAAAAAACATATCCGGAACAGGGCCATATGTAATTTTCCGGTACTGCATGCCGCTCATGCTTTGCATATGATCATAAAACCACGCAAAGTCGGCGAGATACAGTAATTTGGCAAGTTTTGTCTTAGGTACTTTATTGTCTTTGGAAAGATGCATCCGAAGGTACGTAAGTATCATGTGTTTATACTTTGTGATATCAGGAATATTACCGGACAAAAGATCAATAACATCAATCCCAAAAAGGTTAGCTAATTTCTGGGCTTCTTCCACATCCAGCTTTTGTCTCCCCGCTTCAATGGCAGTATATGTCGGACGAGACACGCCAATTGCCTTAGAAACCTGCTCTTGAGACAGTCCTCTTTTAATCCTATATTCTTTAATTTTCTGTATAAACAGGTTCATATGAACAAGTTTATACAGAAGTTGTAAACAAGTCAAACCAAATATGTTGAAAACCTGACCATAGAATTACACGCCTGAGATGATAATCTGTTTGTTAGATTACTTAAAATTTGCTAGACTAAAGAAGTGTTATGCCCGGGTGTTGTAATTGGTAGCCAATCGCGACTCAAAATCGCGTGCCGCAAGGCGTGTGGGTTCGAGTCCCACCCCGGGCAATGAAAAACGAGAACATGGGATTTTGAAAAATCCGTCCCTATGACAATCCTCTTTCTTTCATTAATGTTGAGTGGTACGTTCGCTCTGGGCATCAGTGATGTTCTACGAAAAAAATATCTAACGGACGGGCTCGATGATCAAGCGCTACTTGTAATTACCCTATTTCTCACAGGCATACTACTGCTCCCAGTTCTCATCTTGGTTGGACTCCCAGAGATTAAAAACGGATTTTGGTCGGCTGTCGCAATAACCGTTTTTATAAATCTCATATCACAAAATTTATTTATTCGAGCTTTTAAATTAAGCGAGGTATCTCTCATCGCCCCACTACGACTCATTGTTCCACCACTTGTGATTTTAACTGGCTTCTTGTTTTTAAATGAAAGACCCTCCCCAGTGGGGGTTGTTGGAATTTTTATAACTATGATAGGTCTATGGTTTTTACTTAGTGGCGGGAAACATTCTGAACCTCAAGGTCGGCAATCCATAGACAAAGGTGTAGCATATGGTCTTGCCGGCTCTGTCCTCTTTGCCATTTCTTTTCCTTTCGATAAAATCGCAGTTGTAAAATCTTCGGCACTTTTCGCTACTTTTCTGATTTTTACATTTCTCGGCATTCTTACGCTCTTGCTCAACATTCTCCGAGAAAGAAAATTTGCTTCTGTTGTTATTAGCTCTTTAAGCCAGCATTTTAAAGCAAACCTGCTAATTTCATTATTTAGCAGTATCGGTGCGGTACTAACTAATCAGGCGCTAAGTTACTCCTTAGCGGTCTACGCGTCTAGTTTCAAAAGACTTCAAGCGCTATGGACAGTGATTATTGCAAGAAAATTCCTTGAGGAAAAAGAGGCTGGCCGTCGAGTAATGGCAACCATTCTAATGTTCTTGGGAATTCTGCTTTCTATATTTTGGAATTAGATTTATTTGGATGGGTTGTGCTAGTATCTAAAACGGAAACCGTAACTGTTTGGGTATGGGGAAACTCAAAACCGTCGGATATGGAGGTTCTTAATTGAGAGATGTAGGCAAGATACTTACCCTTCTTCTGAGGGGTAAAAGAATGTCTGACATAGAGAAGTCAGATGCTTCAGGATTTATCTTGCAGTTTATCCTGGAAATTCCGGGAGGCCATCAGACTATCGATATTCACGAGATATCAGAGATTATGAACAATCTTCGGTATCTCAAGTCAATTTCTCCAACGAAATGGGTACTGTTCACAAGCATCAAGAAATCTGGACGGCCATGTGAGATCTTTCAGCCAATGAAAGGTCTTCGCATAATTAAAAACTGGAAAGCCAGCCTCATTCGAGAGGAAAACAAGTGGCTTAGCCGAAAAGCAAAATGGCACAAGCAACATGGGCAAGAGGCAATCTTTCCGGAAAAACCACCACCTCTTCCAGAGATTCCTCCCCTAGCCTTCACGTCTTTTCGGCCAGGGACAATCTATTTCTACTTCTCAAAAGAAGCTTGCCTCCCGACCCCAGAGGAAAAGAGCTCAAGAGAAATGTATCGGAATGAACCCACACTCGCCCGAAGACGAGGGTAATCCCCACTCACGTTCCCCGCCCCGCTTGCTTCGCAAGCGGGGCACCACTTTTTATTCTCCTACCTTCTCACTAATGAAGGTTGACAATCACTTGACAATTGACACTAGAATGGTTTACAATGACATTACGAATGATAAACAAGGGAAAAATCATTGAAATAGCGAGACAAAAGGGGCGAATCTATAGTTCTGCCTTGGCATCTGAATTCGGAGTATCTCGGCAATACATTAGTCTCCTAATTGCACAGTTAGTTGCGGAGGAAAAACTCTTGAAATTAGGCGGGACTCGTTCTGCCTCCTATATATCTTTTGAGTATGCAAAAGAACATCCCGAGGTACTCCCGACCTCTTTTAAAAAAAAGTTTAAGAACCAGGGGCTTGAAGAGCACGCTGTTCTTATTGCATTACAACAAAGGTTCCCAGCGTTGTTGGAACTTGATGAGAACGTACGTACTATTTTTAATTTTGCTTTTTCGGAAATGTTTAACAATGCAATAGAGCACTCAATGTCGAAAAGTATTTCAGTTGAACTAACAATTCGCAATGGCGAACTTTCTTTCATTGTAGAAGACTCCGGTGTTGGGGTTTTCCGAAATATAATGAAAAAGCGAGGTTTGCGTTCTGAAGTCGAGGCGATGCAGGATCTTTTAAAGGGAAAAATCACCACTATGCCAACCTCTCATTCCGGTGAAGGAATCTTTTTTACTTCTAAATCAAGTGATCTTTTCATCCTCGACAGTTTTGGGCAACAGCTTGTTGTGAACACGATTAGTCCCGATACGACAATCAGAGATGTTCCCGTTTCAAAACGAGGAACACGCGTAGTTTTTAAAATAAAAACTAATTCTGATCGTCACCTGAAAGAAGTTTTTCAAAGGTATACAAATTTGACGGAGGAGAGCGACTATGGATTTGATAAAACTGAAATACGAGTAAAACTCTACACCATGGGCGGGGTTCACATTTCTCGTTCGCAGGCTCGTCGAATCCTATCAGGCTTAGAAAATTTCAAAATAATCCTTTTTGATTATGATAAGGTTCCCATAATTGGGCAGGCCTTTGCAGATGAAATATATCGGGTCTTTGCGCGGATATATCATGGAATAAAACTCGAGGATATTAATATGAATGACGGTATTCGATTCATGGTAGAGAGGGCAAAAAACGAGGCGAAAAGAGCTATTTAGGGAGGCTGGGGAATTACTGATAAAGTAATTATTTTATAAAATGTCAAAATAAGATCGTCTTCCAAAAATTCTTGTTGTACTTGGGCCCACGGCAAGCGGGAAAAGTACTCTCGCAGTTGAAATTGCCACTCGCGTAAATGGCGAGATTCTTTCGGTGGACTCAAGACAAGTATACAAAGGACTCGATATTGGAACGGGGAAAATTACAGACGAGGAGATGTGCGGTATTTCACACTATCTCCTCGACATAGCAGATCCGAAAGAAAGATATCACGCCGCTCAATTTGCAATCGATGCAAAAAATGCGATCGATGAAATTCTCTCGCGAGGTAAAGTTCCAATTCTCTGCGGTGGAACTGGATATTATATTAAAGTTGCGCTTGGAGAGATCCAAATCCCTGACGTCCCACCAAATGAAATTTTACGAAAAAAACTTGAGGATAAAGCCAGAAACGAATTAATTACAGATATTGAAAGACTTGACCCGATCAGAGCAAAAAGTCTCGAAGGCGAACCTCTTCGCAGAATTATTCGTGCAATTGAAATAGCTTCTGTTCTTGGCTTGGTTCCTCAAAGCAAAAGAGACGTTAAATACAACGTGTCTAAAATTGGCATCAATATCTCAAACGAGGAACTGGACAAGAAAATTATGACCCGCCTTAAATCTCGAATCCTGGGTGGAATGATCTCCGAAATTAGAAACCTAAAGTCCAATGGCCCTTCAAGCGAACGAATGAGTGAGCTTGGCCTAGAATATGGCTTCGTCAGTCGTTGGCTAGACTCTAATCATGATAAAAACTGGCCTGATGAAGCAACCGCGAAGCTTGCCCAAGAAATCTCACATTATGCAAAGCGCCAAAAGACCTGGTTTAAAAAAGACCAAGAAATACAGTGGTTTACGCCCGAGGAGTTGCAGGGGAAATCATTTTTGGGTATGATCCAAGAACTATGTCGCAAGACCATCTCATAATGCTCGCATGCAAGAAGTGCAAACGCGCCAACTATTGGACGCGTAAAAACCGTAAAAAAGTAGAGCGAAAAATCGAACTCCAGAAGTACTGCAAATGGTGCCGAGCAAAGACACCTCATAAAGAAAAGAAGAAGTAGCTCCAGGCGCCTTTTTGTTCTATAGTGATACACACGGGAGATTAGTTAAATGGTATAATTATCCTCTCCAAAAGGATCGTTGAAGGTTCGATTCCTTCATCTCCCGCCTTCGCCACGACGTAGCGAGAGCGAAGTCGGGCTTCGCCAAGGCTACGTCGTGGCTCCGGCGTGGTAATACCCGTAAAAAAATATGATTCAAGATCATAATAATTGGGAAGAATATGAACTGCTTGATAGCGGGGCTGATATGAAATTGGAGCGCTTTGGCTCTACCTCAAAAGGATTCGTCTTATCACGCCCAGACCCGCAAGCCATCTGGCCAAAAACTAAACCTGAATCAGAATGGAAAAAAGCTGACGCCTATTATGTGCGTAGTGAAAAAGGCGGAGGAACATGGCACTTCAAAAGAGAGCTTCCAACCCAATGGGAAATTAACTATAAAAAACTGAAGTTCTACGTACGCCCAACTGATTTTAAACATACTGGAATTTTCCCCGAGCAATCTGTTAATTGGGATTGGATTGATAAAATTATTACAGAGGCGAGGCGACCAATCTCTGTATTAAATCTTTTTGCATACACAGGCGGAGCAACACTTGCAGCGGCGGGAGCAGGCGCTTCTGTAACACACGTAGACGCATCGCAAGGGATGGTCAAATGGGCGGGAGATAACTTGCACCTTTCAAATCTAGAAGAGTGCCCTGTGCGTTTTATTGTAGATGACGTAGCGAAATTTGTAGCAAAAGAAAATCGCCGAGGAAAAAAGTACGATGCAATAATCATGGACCCACCATCATTTGGGCGAGGAGCAAAAGGTGAAATCTGGAAAATCGAAGAAATGCTATGGCCATTAATTTTAGCCTCAAAGGCATTGCTCTCGAATGAGCCACTTTTCTTTATGATTAATTCCTACACCACAGGATTATCAAAAACTGCAATCGAAAATATGATGCGAATTGCCTTCGCAAAGAAAGGAAAAATAGAAACAGCAGAGCTCGGAATAGCCCAGACCAATTCTTCGATTATGCTACCTGCTGGGAATGTTGTGCGCTGGATAGCATAAAAAGTTTGACCCGAGCGCGAAGCGCTCGGGTCAATGTCGATCATTATCGAAACACAATCTTGTCTCCAGAGGAACTATCAAAAGGGTGAAAATTACCAGAAACGTCTCTCACTCCAAAGGGAGTTTGTTCACAATTGTAGTAGGTACGACAATAGAGCTTTGGCTCTGCGGTCGACGCGTAGGTAACTCCATTGTAGCTGAAACTTTTCAACGTCCAATAAATATTGAACCCAATCTGCTTCGGGTCAACCTCTGGAAGTTTTTCTGGAGATTCGATTACAATCCTTTCTGATTTAGGCCTAGAAACAAATCCACCAAGGTAAACTGGTTCGGCCAAATATTGAATCGAAGATACCTCGATAAGCGGCATTCCCAGTTGCATGACTCCTCCAGTTAGGCACTCCGAGAAAGTTACTGTTCCGTCAATATTCTAGCACAAAAAAGCCTTTCTAACTTAGACCATTTCGTTCGAAATCAAATCCATTTCATCTAGTCTGTGGCTCAATTTAATCGAAATCATACCTAATATAAAAAGCAGAGAAGAAACTAGCGCCGAAAGCATGCAATAAATACAAATTGCTTTAATCACCACCAGCTGAAGAAATACAAGAAAAATTGAAACGATAAAGCCAAGTGGGGTAAGACTGGAAGCAAGCAATAAATATTTCTTATCACTGCGAGTGATGGAAATGTAAGAAAAAAGAAAAATAATTAGATAATAAACCGAACCAAAAAGTGCGATTGGAATGCCATAAAAATTGGCATACTTACTAGTTAGAACCTGTTCACATCCTTCAATAATCGAGCAGGGCACTTTAGCCCCTAGTATATTTTCAACAGTCAGAAACGTCGCATCAGCAAAACCGATAAGAGCGAGGATCGCAATTGCAATTGCGAACGCTTTATAGTTTAGGTTCCAACTCTTTAAGAATGACGGCTTTGAATTGATCATAGCTCTGTGGATTTTCTATCTTCTTTCCATTTAGGAAAAAAGTAGGTGTCCCGCTGACTTTTGAAGCGACGCCTGATTGGTAATCTTTCTCCACCTTATCGGCAACTTCCTTTGATTCCACATCAGACTTAAACTGCGCGAGGTCCAGCCCAATTTCTTTTGCATAGCCATCGATGAGACTTCCTACTTCGCTAGAAGTAGACCAATCGCTTTGATTTTCAAACAAAAGATCATGCATCTCCCAGAACTTTCCCTGCAATCCAGCTGCTTCAGCAGAACGTGCAGCAAGGTCGGCATTGATATGAATTTGGCGCAAAGGAAAATTACGATAGGTAAATTTCACCTGATCTTTAAATTCTTCTGTAATTGTTTGAATTAATGGATAATAGGCTCCACAAGCTGGGCACTGAAAATCACTATATTCAACGAGTGATACTGTTGCTTCAGGATTTCCCACCGTCCAATCAGAAGGAAGAACAGCATCTGAAAGAGAGGCTGATAGTCCAGAATTTTTCCCACCAAGCATTGAAAGCGTTATTATGCCCACAACAATAACTGCGAGCAGTGATATTCCAAAAAATATATCTTTATATTTATTCATGGGATTCTTATGATAATTTAATTATACAACAATCCTTTATATTTGTAAAGGATGGGTGCGGCAGGACTCGAACCTGCGGAGGCCGGAAGGCCGCTGAGTTTACAGCCCAGTGCAATTGCCACTATGCGACACACCCATTAAAAACACTATAGCAGAAAATCATGTCTAGGCACAAATCCAAGAGCCCGTTCAAAATCTAATGTCTCGACCAAACATTCAAATTTCGTGCGAAAATCATATAATTCGAGGGGGTGTATACTACTACTCCTACGAGAATTAGATGATTTGTAGCCGAAATTTGGGTGTTTGGTTAGACAAGCGAAGGTTTCATTTTGCTTACTCTTCGCGATTAGATTTTGAACGGGCTCGGGTACACAGGGTAGTCCTGTGTGCTAGGTCGTCTTAGTGATTCCCCTTAGCGGGCTTTTTTGACCCTTTTCAATTCGGATGGAAAAAGCTTCATCCTTTGCATCAACGACCACGGTCTCTCCCCCAAGAAGCCCTTTGCCAATCATTAATTCCGCAACTGGATTCAAAATTTTAGTTTGAATAAGCCTGCGAATTGGGCGAGCGCCATAATCACGGTCGTATCCCTGTTTCGAAATAAGAGCTACTGCCTCGGGTTCAATTACCAATTTGATATTTTTGAGAGCGAGTCTCTTAGAAATAAGCTCAACCTGTAACTCAACAATTTTTTTAATTACATCAGAAGATAGCTGCTCGAACACAATAATCTCATCGAGTCTGTTTAGGAATTCCGGTCTAAAATGAGTCTTGAGCGAGGATCTTATTTTGCCCTTAACAGCCTCGTAATCTTCTTTTGAATTATTATTAGAGAAGCCAATCGTTTCCGCTTTAGCAATCATTTCAGAGCCAACATTTGAGGTTAGAATAATTATCGTATTTTTAAAATTGACTGCTCTACCTTTTGAGTCAGTAAGGCGACCATTATCTAAAACTTGAAGAAGTAAGTGCCAGACATCTGGATGTGCTTTTTCAACTTCGTCGAATAGAACAATCGAGTATGGTCGATGACGCACGGCTTCGGTCAAATTTCCAGATTCATCATAGCCGACATAACCTGGAGGTGAGCCAATTAATTTAGATATTGAATGTCGTTCCATGTATTCAGACATGTCGATTCGAATTATCGCCTTGTCGTCATTAAACATAAATTCCGCAAGAGACTTTGCGAGTTCTGTTTTACCAACACCCGTAGGCCCAAGAAACATGAACGATCCAATTGGACGGTCTGGATCAGAAATGCCAGCGCGGGACCTGCGCACTGCGTCAGAGATTTTTTTAATAGCATCGTCCTGACCAACGACACGCAGGCGGAGCTCGTCTTCCATGCGGGAAAGTTTCTCCCCCTCTTCCTCAAGCATTCGAAAGACAGGGATTCCCGTCCAACGTGCGACAACCTTAGCAATGTCCTCTCCGACGACCTCCTCGCGCATTAGGCGCACTCCAGTAATCCCCTTTTTTAATTTAAGTTCTAAAGCCAAAAGGGCTCGCTCTTTTTCTGGGATTTTTCCATATCGAATTTCAGCAGCACGAGTTAAGTCTGCTTTCATTTCAGCGGCTTCAGCCTCAAGACGAAGAGCTTCTAATTCTTTTTTTATAGCGCGAGCCAATGTTGCATGGTCTCGCTCCCCTTGCCATTTACATGCAAGCTCTGCTGTCTTTTCTTTCAAAACATAAATCTCCTTTTCTATCGCACGAATACGCGCCTTCGGAGACTTTGAATTCTCATCTGCCCCCACCTCCTTTTTCAATGCTTCCTTTTCAATTTCAAGTCGCATCACTTTTCTATCTGTGTCCTCCAGGATCGCTGGTTTATTTTCGAGCTCAAGACGAAGAGCCGAAGCGGCTTCGTCAATTAAGTCAATTGCTTTATCGGGCAAAAATCTGTCAGAAATGTAACGGCTTGAAAGTGTAACGGCAGAAAGAATCGCCTCATCTGTAATTCTCACACCATGATGAAGCTCGTATTTAGATTTTAATCCGCGTAATATTGCGACAGTATCTTCTGGTGTTGGTTCAGGAACAAAAACAGGCTGGAATCTTCGAGTAAGAGCAGGGTCCTTCTCAATATGCTTCTGGTATTCCTTAAGAGTAGTTGCGCCAATCATACGAAGGTCACCACGCGCGAGCGCTGGCTTAAGCATATTAGATGCATCAATAGAGCCTTCAGCTGCGCCAGCACCAACGATCGTGTGAACCTCATCAATAAAAAGAATCATCTTTCCATCTGCTTTCTCTATCTCTTTAATGATCGCCTTTAACCGCTCCTCAAACTCACCTCGATATTTTGTACCCGCAACTAAAAATCCAATATCCAGAGCAATTAGCTGTTTATCTTTTAGCGATTCCGGAACATCTCCTTTTGCAATCCTAACAGCCAAGCCCTCGGCGATTGCAGTTTTTCCGGTTCCCGCTTCCCCAATTAAAATAGGGTTATTTTTTGTACGTCTCGAAAGAATCTGCATCATGCGACGGATCTCCTCATCCCTGCCAATGACAGGATCAATCTTATCATCCTTTGCAAGACGAGTAAGATTTTTTGTATATTTTTCTATCGCCTTAAATTTCTTGGACGGAACAATCTCTGCCGTTCGCGTATCTCTTGCCTCCTCAAAAATTCGCAAAACATTTTCTTTGCTCACTTTGAAACGTCCCAGAATATCACGCGCTTGAGATGGTACTTCCAAAATTGCAAGGAATAAATGCTCAACAGAGACAAAATCTTCTTTCATGAATGAAGCGATTTTAGCTCCAGTATCCAAGATACGAACAAGCTCTGGCGTAAGATAAATCTGATATGACGGCGACAGAATATTAGCGGCCTCTGGAGCTTCGATGCTGTCTACTAAAAAATCGGTTAACAAAATACTATCCACCTCCATGCGATCAAGCGCAATATTGATGACTGACTCTTCCTGCAATATAAGAGACAAAAGAAGATGAATCGGTCCAACGTGATTTTGTCCGCGCTCAATAGCGAGCTCGTGGGCTCTTCGGATCGATTCTCGGGCTCGTGATGTAAAATTATTGAATGGCAACATAAAATATATTAGATGCAATTGTACTACTTTTTATCCTAATGTCAAACATTTTACTCTTATTTTGCAACTGCATCAATCAGAAGAGCCGAAAGTGCCGTATCCATTGCGCTATTTAGCTGTTTTGATGAGATAAATTCTTCGCTTCCAGAATAATAGCCTACCATAGTCCCATTTGTTCCGAGCAGAGGTGAGCCGTATTTAGGAACATTTCCCTTCCAAGCGATCTGAACAGAGAGTAAGGCAGGCGGGCTAACGGACTCGACGGAAGTAATCGTCCCAAGAGAAATTTTATCATCGTATAATGCGACGACGGTCTTTCCTACGCTCGGCACCGATGCATCAAGGGAAAGTGCTGGAATTTTTTCCCCACTCTTCATATCTTTAACTTTCAGAATTGCGAAATCGTAACGTCCGTTTACGGCAACCACATCAACCGCTCTCTTGCTTGAACCAATTTTTATAAAATATTGAGAATCACGATCTTCAATTGTTTTAGCCCGAGTGAGAATAAATCCATCTTCGCGAATGACGATTCCGGTTTCTGTTTTTTCAAGTGGATCAAGAGAAAGTCCGATCCCAACGATTGAGGATTTCGCTCCCGCAATTGCTTTTACAATTAGATCTTCATCTGTAACAACTTCAACCTTTGAAACCTCGCGAATAATATTTGTTGTTCCGGGAACGACACGCTCGACAGTTCTTTCCACAACACGATTGATAGTTTGGGTTATTTCTTGCGGGGCTTCTTGAAGAAGTGTCGTCGTCACAATACTAGTCGCAGTAGAGATAACAAAGCTCACAAAGAGCATAAGTAAAATGAGTTGAGTTTTTGTCAGGTCCTCCATGGGGACATAATAGCACAATCT
>JBBUBG010000118.1:0-2032 GCA_038058345.1 Patescibacteria group bacterium
GAACATCTACATGAACGAGTTTGACCAGTTCGTGAAGCATGGGCTCAAAGTGAAGAACTATGTTCGCTATGCCGACGATTTCGTCTTTGTTTCAGAGGACAAGGCGCTGCTTGGGGCGCAGTTGGTGAAGATCGATGAGTTTCTCCGAAAAAGTTTAAAAATCGAGCTTCATCCCAATAAAGTTTCGATCAGTACTCTTGCTTCCGGTGTTGATTTTCTCGGCTGGGTGCATTTCCCGCATCACCGCGTACTTCGAACGACTACAAAAAGGCGAATGTTTCGGAAGTTGAAGGGGGAGCCGAGCGAGGCTACGCTTGCTTCATATCGGGGGATGCTTTCGCATGGGGAGGCACACGGGATCTATAAGCATCTTGCATAATCCTTGAAATCGTGTAGAATCTACTGATTATGACTTTCGCTGTAATTGAGACGGGAGGGAAGCAATATCAGGTGAGCGCTGGGGAGACTATTTCCATTGAAAAACTTGATGTTTCTGAAGGAGAAGCAGTGGTTTTTGACCACGTTCTTTTGATTGACGATGGAGTTTCCACAAAGACTGGGGAGCCTTATATTTCTGGGTCAACGGTAAAAGGTACTGCCACAAAACAGGGTAGGGGTAAAAAAGTAATGGTTGTTAAATATAAAGCGAAGGTTCGCTATCAAAAGAAGAATGGCCATAGACAGCCGTTTACTGAAGTAAAAATCGAATCAATCGCATAAAAAAACCAAGTACAAACTTGGTTTTTTTATGCTAACTTCTGTTTTTTAGGGCGTTTGAGATTGTGTCGGCATCGGAATATTCGAGTTCTGTGCCAGTGGAGAGTCCTCTCCCAAGAATTGTTATTTTAATATCGTGCTGCTCTGCGAGAGGAGAAATTTTGTCTTTCACAAATTGAGAAGTGAAATCACCCTCCGTGGTTACGGGAAAGGCGAGAATAATTTCCTTCAAACCGTTTGTGATTCCACGATCAATTCTGGTAATGAGTTCTTGGATCCGGATTTCTCTCTCTGGTTCTTTTGCTAGAATCGGCAGTAACCTACCAAGTACAAAAAATTTCCCCTTAAAGCTTCCTGAGCGCAAAATTGTTTCGAGCTCGATATCTTTAGCGACGAGAAGAAGTTGAGTGCTTTCTCTCTCTGGATCGCGACATGTCTTGCAAATTTGCTCGCTATCTTGAGTTAATCTAAGGCACTCTTTGCAATAGGCAACAGTGCGTCTTACTGATAAAATCAGGCGTACAAATTCTTCGGAGAATCCTCGATTTTCCGACATTAAAAAATATGTAAAACGCCGTGCTTGCCTCGGCCCAATGCCTGGAAATTTGGAGAAGAGCTCGGTTAGTTTATCTTTGTCCTGATCCATAAAAGTTTTTTCTAGAATGAGCCAAAGTCATTTTTATCGAGTGGCATGAAGGTTGTTTTCTTGTCATCAAAATACAATTCAACCTCCCCAGTTGGTCCATTTCTGTGTTTTGCAATAATTATTTTTGCGATATTCTGCCTAGGTGATTCTTTGTCGTATTTATCTTCGCGGTGAATAAACATAACGACGTCGGCATCTTGTTCAATACTGTTGTGTACGATGAAGTCCTCGGCGACAAAATTATGATTTCCCGGCACGGTCGCATCGAAGACCTCCTCTTCTCCTAACTTCGTAATTGATTTAATCTCGTCCCAGTAAATATCAGACATTGAGAGGGCGGATAGATTTTTGTCAGATAATAATTGAGCTATTTTATTTAAGCGTAATCTTCCAACACTGCTTTTTGTGATCGCTGTGCCATTGTAGGAAACTCCCAGGAGTTCGCTGAATTTTCTCCCAGAGATTCCATTATTGTTGAGGGCTGTTTTAATATTTTTCTCCCAAATTAGTGCAGGAATTGTATCTGTGTTTGGATTGCTGGCGATTTCCTTGAGAGCCTCTATGAGTTTTGGAATGAGTCGCCCCCTTTCTCCATACGAGCCAATATTTACGCAGAAACGTAATTGATTATCTGTGCCTTGGATAGAAACATGGTAGCTATGACGATAG
>JBBUBG010000119.1:0-4785 GCA_038058345.1 Patescibacteria group bacterium
GCATCCAAATCACCATTTTCCTGCTCGGGAAAATCTATCGCATATTTCGCATATTCCTCTTTTACACTTTCATCCGCCACTACACCATCACTACCGCTCGTACCAAGAAATTCGATACTCGAAAGAAGGCTATTGGCAAAGTCCCCCGCACGGCCTCGCTGTCCCGTAATTGCGCAAAGTTCTCGGACCTTATTCTGTAAAGCCGTTGCAAACGGAAAATGCCTACGCACAAAGTGGTGCAAAACGAATGAGGAAATCAAGTCCAGACCCGAAAGCTCCTCGCTGTTTCTGTCGAAAAACTCGAGCGCATCATCGACAGAATGATCCAAGACTAAAGGCAACGAATGGCGCACAAAATCAGGCATCTTTTCCTCCAAGTGCGCAAAAAGCGCAGCTTTTTGCGCCTCGAGCTCCTCATACGATTTCGGCGCCTCCGAAGTTATTGATTCTGTTTCTTTTGTTTTCTCTAATGAGGCTTTCGCCCACTTTGGCATAGTGCGGAAAGTATACCAAGAAATTATCAAAAATAATAAAACCCCCTCACAGGGTAGTCCTGTGTGCTAGGCTGCCCAGGCCATTAACTTATCGGAAACTATTGAAAGAAGTTTTGGATCTTCAACCGAAAGCAAGAAGGCATTTTTATTTAATTTTTTTGCAATAGCGAGGGCAGATTTTTTTTCTGACGGGCTTGCGATATCGGCTTTTGTAATTAGTAAAATCTCATCTTTATCTGCCAATTTTTTATCGTAACGAGAAAGCTCCCCCCTGATCGTTTCGTAATCTTTTTTTATATCCTCGGACTCAAACGAGACGAGGTGCGCGATAAGTTTAGTCCGCTTAATATGTCTCAAAAATTTTGCACCCAAACCACGCCCCTCTGCTGCGCCTTCAATCAATCCTGGAATATCAGCAATCAGAGCACCTGATGGAAGCACCCCGAGGTGTGGCTCTAGTGTTGTAAATTTGTAATCAGCAACTTTACTTTTTGCGGCAGTCACGGCATTAAGCAAACTCGATTTACCAGCATTTGGTAGACCGACGAGTCCAATATCAGCAATAAGCTGGAGCTCAAGCTCGAGCTCGGCTCCATATCCATTTTTACCTGGATCTGCCCTGCTTGGATCAGTTGCTCTTGCATGAGAAAAAGCGCGGTTACCTCGTCCGCGCAATCCACCTTTTCCCACAAGCATTCTTTCTCCAACAGAAAGCATCTCGAAGGGAGGCTCACCAGAAGTTAAATTTTTGACCACAGTTCCTCTTGGAACAGACAGGATTACGTCCGCGCCGTCTACTCCATGTGAATTTCTTCCACCATTTTCTCCATTCGGAGCGACGAAAACTTTTGCATATCTGTATCTGGAAAGGTCACCAAGCGCAGTTGTTGCTTCAATATAAACAGAACCGCCATTGCCTCCATCACCCCCAACAGGACGATTATCCATTCTATGTTCGCCAAAAGTAACGGAACCATTTCCGCCCTTTCCTCCTCGAACACTTATCTTGACTTCATCGACTAACATATCGAGAGATTAGCAGATTTTAACAACATTGACAAGTTTAAAAATAAATTACGAAATTATAATTAATATTATACCACACCAAAAATACGAAGGACTGTCCTTCGTATTTAGAGAAGCTGTCGTGAGTGGGTGAGGGCGCCGAACAGTCCGCCAAAATCTCCGCAGGTTGATTGCTTAATAACTGGCATAGGAAATGGAGAAGGGAGTTTATTTAACTCAGCACGAATTAGAGGAAGCGAAATGGCCGGATCGCCTATAATCATCGAGCCTCCAAGGACAATTACATCTGGTGACCAAAAAAGATTCAGATTGTAAAGTCCGACCGCAGTTTGCCTTGCTAGTTTTTCCCAGACCGAAGGGTCAGAAACATTGCGTGGATCTTTCCCCAGACGAGCCTTAAGCGCTGAACCAGAAACCAGAGACTCCAAGGTCGAATGAGAACTCAAATCAATAATCTGATGCCCTGGTTCAAAACCATGTCTTGCTTCGTCAATCTTTTCTCGGATAATTCTCGCGCCACCGACACCAGTGCTTATTGTGATATAAGCTACTATTGGAAATCCCTTTCCCGCTCCATAGACGGCCTCACCAAGACCAACCAGCGCAGCGTCATTATTAAGAATTACTCGCTCGCAGCCAGTGGCTATGCCGAGAGATGAGCGGAGTGGTTTTCCAATCCACTCTGAAAGATTTGGCGACCAGATAAGTGAACTTTTTGTTGAATCAAACTCCCCCGGTACTCCTCCAATAACCGCTTCGATCTTGGATCCTAGAGAAATGTCTTGCACAACTTTTGCAAAAAGAGCCATTGCCTCATCAAAACGCGCGGGGGTTTTTACAACGACAGGATCATGAGAAAGCGAACGGCCATTGGTCGAAGCTGCCACTCGTATTTTTGTTCCCCCAATGTCAAAAACAATTCTCATAATATTATTTTACAGAACTTACGTTCATGCGCGCCAATCGCTTTTTTAATGACTCGATGAGCGGAACAGCTTCAGGGTCTGAATCATATGCTCTCGCCGTATAAAGAGACGCCCAATCAGCGAGTATAATATTATTAAAAATCTTTTCGGTCTGGCTTTTTCCAGCGAGATCAAGAATGGTGACAAGAAAACGTTTCTCTACCAACAATTCTTTAGTCAAATCCATTCGTGCGCGAACACTAGCATGATCAGCTTCATCCTTGAGGAAAATAAAATAAAATTTTTCGGATAGCTCGTGCGAAAGGTTAGAATAATCAAACCCTTCAATTTCGTTGTGATTAATCTCTGGAAATGTATTTGAAAAAGCTGGAACCTTTCCTGTTTCGTTTAATTTTATTTTCCAAATATAGGACAGCGGTGCATTACGGAGGGATGAGTAAATTATTGGAATTTTGCCAAGAGAAAGAGAGGCCATATCTCGTCCTTTTTCTTCAAGCAAATTAGGATCCACTTCATTTCCAAAGGCAGTAATATCTCCGTACACACGATCGTTTTTAGCAAGCATTGCAATAGCTCTAATGGAAAGCGGTAGGGCGACCCTGGGCTGAATCCCAAGGCCAGGTAAGACAACGTGAGGTAAAAGAAACTTTCGAGCCATGGAAAGAAGCGCTCCTCCAGAAGTAATAGCAGAGATTGCGAATCCGCGCCCACGGGCAGTCCTCGCAAAATCGAGAGCCTCTTCTGTGTTTCCAGAATATGAACTTGCAATCGCTAGGGCTCCTTCTTTTTTTGGAGAGGCAGAAGGAATCCCATAATCTCGATGAATCAAAATCGGTATCTCTGGAGCAAACATGGCGTACAATCCAGAAGCAAGGTTTGATCCACCCATCCCACCAACAATTAGGCTTGAGGCCTTCTCAAGTTTTTCAGGATTCTGAACAATTAACGTAGAGAGAAATTGTTCCTTAATATTTCTAATGGCGCGTTCCATGTATAAATTAAAGTAGTCCTTCAATCAGTATAGCGCGAGCTGGCGCAGCCTCAATCCCCACAAAAGCAAGAGGTGGCGAAAATAAAAAAAATTCTCCTTCTATAACTCCTTTTAAATTAAGCCCCTCGATAATAGGAATGCTTTTAGAAAGGAGGCTTGTGTGCGGGCGAACATCGGAACTTCCGCGCTGTTTAATAGAAAGAGCATCAATTCCAACAACGAGAACTCCTATTTCAGAAAGATAGTCAGCGGCATCACCATCCAAATAGACATACTTAGAATAAAACTCTGCGAACCCGCCAACGGAATTTTTTGTTTTCAACAAAATCCTCTCTCCCGTTTTAACATTTTTTTCCTTAATATTTTCTAGACTTACCTTGCCTTCTGATTTAGTAAAATCAAGTACCCGAGCAGGGCCAACGAAACAATCGAGGGAAATCTCCCCAATTGTCTTACCCGAGACAACCGCATGCGAAGGAGCATCAACATGAGTTCCTGTGTGAACTCCCATCTCGATTTTAGTAAGAGAAGTAGGATGTTCTGAAAGAGAGCGAAGCTCGTTTATGAGGAGTGGCGGATTGTTCGGATAGATTGGAGTATCCTGCGAAAGCGAAAGTGAGATGTCGTAAATCTTTATCATTTTATTTTATTGAGTGTCCCCCAAATTGATTTCGCAGAACAGATAAGACTTTGCCGAGATAGGTTGGGTTTCCGGCGGAGCGCTCGCGGAACGCGAGCGCGGACTCTATCGCCGGCACATCTATTCCGGATTCTTTAGCAAAATTTACAGTCCACTTCCCTTCTCCACTTGCTGCCACCTCTCCAGAGATTGCTCCAAGTTCTGTGCCGTACTTTTTGTATCCGGAAGAAAGCCATCCCACTAATCGTGATTCGATAACACTCCCCGTGTTAAATAATTTACTTAAAGCCTCAAGATCAAATTTAAATTTACTTTCGCGGATGAGAGTAAAACCTTCAGCAAGAGATTGCATCATTCCATACTCGATTCCGTTATGTACCATTTTTGCAAAATGTCCAGCGCCGGATTTTCCTGCGTATAAATATCCATCTGGCAATGCTAGATCTTTAAAAATCAGTTCCACCTTCATAAATACTTCTGGCTCTCCTCCTACCATAATACATGCGCCATTTCGGGCGCCAGAAGGACCACCAGAAACTCCGGCATCCAAATATTCAAGACCTAATTTCGTAGATTCTTCCGCTCTACGTATCGAATCCTTATAAGGAGAATTTCCGCCATCAATAATCATATCCCCCTTCTGAAGTAATGGGGAAATTTCACTTACGACAGAATCGACAGCCTTCCATGGCACCATTACCCAGATTA
>JBBUBG010000120.1:0-1209 GCA_038058345.1 Patescibacteria group bacterium
TCAGTTTCGACAATTTTCTCAATAAGCTCGTTGTGATATTTCTTTGCAGTTTCTAACAAATCCGCAGGGATTGGAATCTCTTTGATATCTTTTCCTTTCTCTCCTTCGAAATCATAAGCCTTCATTGTGAGCAGATCGATTACTCCCTCATGCTTATCTTCCTCTCCAATTGGAATCTGCATTCGTACTGCGTTTTTAGTCAAACGATCAAGGATAGAAGCATACGAACGCTCGAATGATGCACCTGTGCGATCGAGTTTATTTATAAAACAGATGCGTGGAACATTACCCTCGTCTGCATAGCGCCAGTTTGTTTCGGATTGTGGTTCAACCCCGGCAACGCCGTCAAAAACAACAACAGCCCCGTCGAGAACGCGAAGCGATCTTTTGACTTCAATTGTAAAGTCGATATGTCCAGGAGTGTCAATAATATTGAAACGAAAATTCTTTGAAGGGTCAGTTTTTGCGTATGTTGGAGACCAGAAACAGGTAGTAGCGGCGGCGGTGATTGTAATCCCGCGCTCACGCTCCTGTTCCATCCAGTCCATAACAGTATCACCTTCGTGAACCTCACCAATTTTGTGAGACACTCCAGTATAAAAAAGAATGCGCTCGGATACGGTTGTCTTTCCCGCATCAATATGCGCAATAATTCCAAAATTTCGTACTTTTTCGAGGGGGTGTTTGGGGTCCATTGTGATCTTTAATTCTTTTTTTTAAATTTAAATTTCTTAGATGTCCTGGGGATGCTTGAAATGGGATGAAATACGAGGCAGTCCCGAGGATCTCGACTAAGCTGTACGTAACAGTACTGCGCAGGAGAGACCGGAGGGACTAACGAAGTAGTTCGCCCATTTCAAGCATTCCCTACCAGGCGAAGTGGGCAAAGGCGCGATTAGCTTCAGCCGTTTTGATTGTATTCTCCCGCTTCCTAACCGCCTCACCTTCATTTTTTGAAGCGGCAATTAATTCATCAGCAAGTCGTGCGCGAATAGGCTTCCCTTCTTTCTTCCTCGCTGCATCAAGAATCCAGCGATAAGCAAGAGCCGTCTTGCGTTCTGGCCTTACCTCGCGAGGAACCTGGTATGTTGCACCTCCGATTCTTCGTGAGCGAACTTCCATAACAGGGCCAACATTTTTAATAGCAAGCTCAAAAACCTCAAGTGGATTTTCCACCTTTAATGTTTCCTTAATATCATCAAGCATTCC
>JBBUBG010000120.1:1309-6567 GCA_038058345.1 Patescibacteria group bacterium
CGCTTAAATGAAGCTGGGTAAAGAATAGGGCGATTTTTCAAACTATTAAAACCACGCGAAAGAGCGGCCGTTCGGCTAAGCCTTCGGTTCTGTTTACGTCCGTGTCGTACCAGCTGATTGATTGTTGTCATTTTTGAATAAAAAACACCCTTACGAGCGCAAGAAACACTATAGCAGAATGCCTTTTGAATGGCAACCTACTCCAGGGCCAACTGAACAAAAATTCAGGACGATCTTCTGGTTCCTTCTTCCTTGTATACCCAAGAGCGATGACCTATGACCAATATCTTCACAAGCATTTTTTCAACTCTGTAAATAATCCGATAATCGCCAACTCTTAGTTTTCTTCTGCCTGCAAGTGAACGGCGAAGTGGTTTCCCGAAAATATCTGGTGCGATTATCAGTTTAGTTTCGATTGCCTTCCGAACCCTATCTTTAGTTACCGAGCCTAGTGCGGGTATGTCTTCTCTCTCCACCTTCTCGTGATATTCGACACGATAGCTCAAACGCCCCATACTTTTTTGTGTGAGACGTATTTTGCATTAGACACGTCCCTTTCGGAAGCAATCTTGTCCCAGACTTCATCTTCCTCTGTCTCAATTGCCATTTTTAGCAAACTGGATGCTTTTGTCGCTTGAGGCACCATATCATGGCGAGCTAGTCGTGAAAGAGCCATATCCATATCATCCGAAAGAGTAATATTTAATCTTTTTTTTGTTGTTGGCATAGAGATAAGTGTAACAAAAGTGTACCACCGATGTCAATCTCTTTTTTACTATATCTGCGTCGAGGAAGTAGCAGATGAGGAGGTCGCTGTGACGGGAGCAGGTGCGGATGATCCACCAAACGTAAAGGTGACAGCATTGCTCTTCCCATAATTATTCACAGCAGTCATCTCATAATATCCAGCAGGAATATCGCCACTCGCAATAGTGAATTTGATTTGAGTGTTGCTAATTATCTCTGGACTGAAATTCCTCATTAGAACTCCACCTCGAGACCAGTTAATTTGATTCACAGAACCAAGTCCATTGCCATTTACAGTAATAACCGACCCAGCAATTCCAGTATACGCAGACAACGAAATAATCGATGGCCTGCTAGCAGTAGGAGTTTGTGGGTTAAAGACAGAAGTAGAGGTAGGGCTTATGGGAACAACTATATTGATATATCGAGGATTAATCCTTGAAGGTGTCGTACCGTTATAAGAAGTCTTTATCTCAAGTTGATATGATCCAACCGGCACATCTGACGGAATTGCGACGACGGCGTGTCCGCTATTAACAATATCACTTGCGAGAACATACTCCGCTCCACTGTTAACTCCTCGGAGCCTAATCACATCCATGCGCGTGTCAGAAGAAATCCCGATAGTTGTCCATCTGACACCAAATGCGATAGGTTGAGAGCTCCTTCTATTTATCGTCCAAGAATAAGGCTCAATGGAAGCAATGGAGGGGGTTGTGAATATCTTGAACGGGGCATCGCTTTTATCAGAGAAATCTACACCTTTGTAATTTCCTTTAATCTCAAGAGTGTACGGGCCGTCCGGAATCGAGAATGGAATAGGAGCACTCTGACTCCCATCATTCACAGTATTCTTTGCAAGAACATACTCGCCGTCTCCATTTTCCCACGCCCTCAATCTAATTGTCTCAATTCTAGCCGTTGCAGGAACTCCGGGGGCTGTCCATTTAACGAGGAAATTTCCTAATCTATTTGCTCTTGTTATCACTTCTCCCCCATTTGGAGAAATAACTGAAACACTAGGAGGGATTACAGCTGGTGTAACAATTGTGTAGTAACCCGAGCTCTTCGCTGAAAGCGTAGTCCTGCCATAGGTCATCTTTATTTCAAGCGTATAGTTGCCGTCCGGGATTGTGGTCGGAATGAGAACAGCGCGACTACCCGTATTCAGAAGATTAGACGCCAAGATATATTCCGTACCACTTGCGCTCCCGACAAATTTAATCGTGCCCAACCTAACAGAGAATGGAACACCTACCGTGCTCCAAACAACAGACAATGAAGTTGCCTCCTTCTTTCTTGTGATCGTCCCTCCTGATGATTTTATGTAAAGAGCGGGTTGTGCAACTCGAACTTGAACTGCTGAAGATTGAGGGAACAGAGCGCCTATTTGCCCCTGGAGTTGTCCTAAAAATGTTTGACCCCAAGAGTAACTTCCAGCTAATGCCGAGAGAGGGCTAATGACAAAAGCTGTCGCAATTAAAAAACTAGTTAAATATTTTTTCATATAAAATAATTATACAACGGTAATAAAAAAATAAAACAAACTAGACACCTACAATAAGTCTAAAAAGAGCCGGGATGATAGGGAAAATAAACTGCCATCCAAAAAGGATGAACGAAAAGACGAGTAAAAGTTGGTAGGCGTTCATCCATCTCTCGATGGCAATATAATTGTACGGGAGAAGTGCAAAGAGAATTTTCGAACCATCCAGCGGTGGGATTGGAACGAAATTAAAAACAGAAAGAACTAAATTCACCATAACAATCTGGACTATAAAAGAGCTCGCCGGTGATCCAATCCCAATTAGACCAAAACGCAAGAAGAGCCCGAAAATAACAGCAATAAGAAGATTGGTCGCCGGACCAGCAAGCGCAACAAGGGCTGGCCCCCACTTCCCTCCTCGTAATTGATATGGATTGTAAGGCACTGGCTTTGCCCAACCAAAAATGAAGCCAGCTCCAAAATATGTGAGCGCCGGAACAAGGATTGAACCGACCGGATCAATGTGCTTTATTGGGTTTAATGTAAGACGACCAGAAAGTCTGGCAGTTGGATCACCAAGAAGAGCAGCTACGTAGCCATGAGAAACCTCATGCGCGACGACAGACATAATGAGTACTGCGATTGAAAAAATAAGATCGAGGCCTTGCATGTATTTAAATAGAATGATACTCTTTTTTTACATTTATGAAAGTCTGTCTTACATGCAATAAGGGATTACACCGAGTTGGTGGCTACCGAAACCGCACCCGTGCGACAAAATTCTGTCCAACTGGAATCCGCCGAAGTAAGCCCAATTTACAATGGGCTACTTTAAGTACGGGTGGAAGAATTAAAATCTGCACTAGCTGTAAGTCAAAGGGGAAACACCTAGAGGTCAAATAATCTCTCTAAATTTAGCGTTTTCGAATAAGACTATTCCCGTCACCCTCGAACTCAATTAGGCCAAGCTCATCCGTTCGGAGGATAACAGCGCTCGCATCACGAAGTGATGCGAGCGCTGTTTCGTTTGGATGCCCATATCGATTATTTTTCCCAACAGAAATAATCGCATATTCTGGCGAAACTATTTTTACGAATTCAGGATCACTCGAAGTTTTTGAGCCATGATGCCCAACTTTTAGAATTTCAGACTGAAGAATATCCTTATCGGCCAAAACGAGTTCCTTTTCGATTTTTATACTAGCATCACCAGTCAAAAGTATGTCCTGACTACCGAAGCTAATTTTTATAACGATGGAATAATCATTTAGCTCTTTTTCTTTTCCCCCAGAAGGAGAAAGTACCTCTGCCGTCACTCCCCCACCAAGATCAATCTTCATTCCACGTCTGGCAATAAGATATTCTGAATGTTCGTCCGCCACGGCAGACATTAAATTAGAGTAGGTTACAGTCTCTGAACTAATGCCAGGGTCAATAAAAGTGCCAACTTCATATCGACTAAAAACGGACGCTAATCCTCCAATATGATCTGCGTCCGGATGAGTCGAAACGACAACATCAACGGTTCGATCAAGTGGCCCCATTATGTCCGAAAGTTGTCCTAAAATAGGAGCGGAGAGGCTCGGCCCAAATGATCCCGAGGGACCACCATCAATAATCATTTGACGACCTGTTGGAGATTCTATAAATATTGCATCCCCTTGACCTATATCTAAAAAAGCAATTCTGAAATTATGCGAAGCAAAAAGTGGTTGCGCAAAAAGGATAATTCCCGAAACGCAAATTACCAGTATTAAAATCCGAATCTGCAGACGCGCGTTCATTCATGGAGTATACAACTTTATGAAATGAAAAGATCCAGATGTCGCCGTGGCGACATCTGGATTGCGTACTACTGGGCGGGAGGTTTAACCTCCTCGCTTTCTTCGTCGAGCAATCGCTCGAGCTCTTCCTTGCTCCATTTTGAGCCGAAGCTTGCGACAATTTCGTTAACTGGAACCATGTACCTCATCTCCGAGTCCACTATCACCACCCTTCGTGGAATCCACGCTTATTCTACCTTTCATAATAACAAATCCAATAATAATGTAAAAAACGAGCAATCCTAAAATCGCAAGGTATCCAGTCCCCTCTGAAAATGGGAGGTCGCCAAAAAATTGAGCGAGATGAATAATAATCCAAAGTAAAATATAAGCAGGCCCAGAAAAAAGCATTCCGATCCATGAACTCAAAAGCCCAACTAATCCGGAAATAAAAGTAGCAAGCATCGCATACGGAACAAGAGGCGCAACAAAAACATTTGCTGGCAACGACATAAAAGAAAATCGTCCAAAAGTAGCCACGATAAGTGGAGTAACGGCAGATTGAGCGGCAAGACTTACGGAAAGAATTTCTGATAATGTTTTTCCAAACCACGTAGAAAGACCTCTCTCGATTGGTTTCGCAAGAAATAAGATACCTAGAGAGGCAAGAAACGAGAGTTCAAAAGACAAATTAAAAATTGGAAGACTTGGATCAAACACGACCATAATGATCGCCGCAAAAAGAAGCGCGATACTGGCATTGTATGGACGACCCATTCTTCTCGCGGAAAGTGCGACACAAGCCATTATCGTGGCGCGGATAACAGAAACTTCGGCTCCTGTCATTAGAGCAAACGCGATGATTGCCAAAACCCCTCCAAAGATTGAAGCAGTAAGACCGAATGTGCTCAAAAGAATAGACGTAACAGCCTCTGCTACAACGGAAATGTTATAACCAGAAAGTACGATAACGTGAGAAAGCCCCGCTCGCCTAAAAGATTCTGAAATTGATTTAGAAAGAACGTTCTTCCCTCCAAGCAAAACGCCAACCCCAAGTCCCGCTTCCGGTTCTGGTAAAATTGAATTAACACTCGAGACAAATAGGTCATGGACAAGAAGAAACGGAGCTGAAACTTTTATCAATAACTCACTCCTCTCGATCGGAGCCTTTGGATCGAATCCTTTTGGATATGCGACAAAGAAACGATCAGCGCCAAAAAAGATAGAAAGAAAAAAGAGGGAGATAAAAAAGTAGTGGGGGG
>JBBUBG010000121.1:0-2642 GCA_038058345.1 Patescibacteria group bacterium
TTTGCTCTCAATTAACTTTGAGAATTCATCGCGGATTCTCTCTGGAGAAATATTTTGTAATAAAGTGGCTGTTTCATGCAGAACAGTAGAAAGATCAGCATCTAATGCGAATCCAAGTTGTCCTGAAAATCGAATTGCGCGAAGGATTCGGAGTGCATCCTCGCTCATTCGGTCTTTTGGGCTCCCGACAGCCCTCAATGTTTTGGTTTCGATGTCCCTCACCCCTCCGTAGAGGTCAATTAACTCCCCTTTTGTTGAGCTGTACGCCATCGAATTTACAGTGAAGTCTCTGCGGGCTAGATCTTCGGCGATGTTCTGTGTGAAACGAACTTCGTCCGGATGACGCTTGTCTGAATATTTTCCTTCAATGCGGTAAGGAGTTACCTCAACAACATCAATATCCGGATCCCCCGTTTCACTTGAAACAACTCCAACTGTACCAAATGAATTTTCATAAAAAGTTCGAGGGAACGATGATTGGATCTGTTCAGGAGTAGCATTTGTAGTAATATCCCAATCTTTAGGCGTATTTCCCATAAAAAGATCACGAACACAACCTCCTACGAGATATGCCTCAAAACCCTTGCTTTCAAGAGTTTTGACTATTTCGAGCACATTTGCTGGAATTTTGCTAGTGAGGTCGTTAATTTCCATGATTTTTGTGTTTCAGGTGTAACACCTGTAGATGTTTCACGTGAAACTGGTATTTATATAGATAAGGCAAGCAGTTGCCTTGTCTCCTTCGCTTATGCCGAAGGTGGGACTTGAACCCACACGTCCTTGCGAACACACGCCTCTGAAGCGTGCGTGTCTGCCAATTTCACCACTCCGGCAACATTTAGACTATAACATATTGGGCGAAATATAATTGTTTGGTGCGGGCAGGGAGAATCGAACTCCCATTTCTACCTTGGCAAGGTAATGTTCTACCACTAAACTATGCCCGCAATTTCTCTTGAGTAAGAATACTGTACTATTTTTTTTCGGAATAAACAAGAAATATTTACTCTAATCTATGCGCTCGGAGGGATTCGAACCCCCAACCCCCAGGTTCGAAGCCTGGTGCTCTATCCGTTGAGCCACGAGCGCAGTTTCTGCTAGTATATCCTGGATTAGAAGCTTTTGCCAGAGCATCATTATGACAAAAGGTTTTACGGCATTTCGTACCTTAAGGGAAAAACAGCCTTTGTAGGAAGGATTTCTCTTAGTTTTATGAGGAGTTGTAATATAGATCGTTTTTCTGAATTGAGACAAAGGGATAGTAGTAATTTGTGACCAATATTTTTCACATTGTTCTTCCCTGTAAGGTTCGTGCGCATGTAGTCTCGGGATTATCTTTTCTCCAGTAATATCAAGATATTTTTTTATAAATCTAAGCATGACGATGATCATTTCGGGGTCAGAATTGATAAAAGAAAAATTACGCCCCTTTTTTGTGCCTTCCGCCCAATATAAAAGGATTCCAGCTTTAAAAAGTATTTCATTTTTTGATTTTGAGTACTCTCTGATTGCAAATTCTTGATTCTGTCTATCTCGTGATTTCCTTCTATCCATGTTTGCTAGTACTGTTTGGAAGACTCCTTGGATCTGTTTTTGCTTGAGTTTTTCTGAAAGGCCAATTTCCTCGGCCTTTGTTAGCGTTAAATGTCGTAGCCATCCGGAGAGTGTCGATTTAGTTACTCCAATTTGTTTCGTGATATCGTTATAGCTCGCACCACTTTTTCGGAGATCTATCGCTTCCTTTTTTAAATCGAATCGAGTACGCATGATGTATTAACTATATCATGGGTTCGGGTGCCTAGGTATATTGCCTTGGAAGAGATTGGTATAATAACTATTAGTTATGTGTAGCTTGAAAATAAAGACATTATTCTTAAAAGGTCATCAAAACTGTGGATAAGTCAGTGGATATGTGTATAAGACAGGGGAGTGGAGGCCTTTATCGAGTCTTTTAATGAATCCGCGAACTCAAAAACAAATTGTTGGAGAATATGGCGAAAATGCTGCTTCGGCATTTCTCGTTAAAAAAGGACTCCGTATTCTTGACCGAAACTATCGCAAGCCATGGGGGGAGATAGACATTGTTGCAATAAAGGACAAAGTAATTCATTTTGTCGAAGTTAAAACAGTAGTCCGAGATGGGGGATTGGAAAAGGCCGATAGCTGGGAGCCTGAAGATAATCTTCACCCCTGGAAATTAAAAAGGCTATCTCGAACGATTGAAACATATCTACTTCAGTATTTTGACGATAATGAACCTGATTGGGTTTTTGATGCTCTACTTGTTACCATATCTTGGCAAAATGAGATCCGAAATATTGAATGGATTGAAGATATTGAGTTGTAGTGCTAGGATAGGGGACTAAGGGAGCTCGATCCCTGGAATAGTACGCTTGTTTTGGGGTTAAATTCAAGTTTTATTGTGGTTCATTTATTTCGTGTTATCACTCGGGCTGTCGTATACCGGTAGTACGCTTGTTTTGGGAACAAGTAGACTGGGTTCGATTCCCAGCAGCCCGACCAATCAAAACTTAACGATTTTTCAGGACGAGATGATTGCTCGCTCGCCCCGCCTTCGGCGGGTCTCGCTTCGCAAAAACCCTTTTGTTTGGCGATTAAATCAAACGGCGGGCGAAGCCCGA
>JBBUBG010000122.1:0-3600 GCA_038058345.1 Patescibacteria group bacterium
ATTCATTACAACTCTTCTTGAAAATCCAAAAACGGGCGAAAAAATGATGTCCAAATCATTGGGTACTGGGATTTTTCTTGATTTCGATGCAGATCAAATGTATGGCGCACTTATGTCACAGCCTGACGAAAACATGAAGCAGCTATTTACAGACTGCACACGGTTAGAGTTGAAAGAAATTGAGGAAATTTTGAAAACAGATAATCCCCGCGATGCGAAAATGCGTCTTTCTTTTGAAATCGTTAAAATTTATCATGGAGAAAAATCAGCAAAAAGCGCCGAAGAGAATTTTGTTCTGACATTCCAGAAAAAGGGGATGCCAGAAGATTCTGTTCAAGTGCAAATTAGCACGGCGACTCTTTTGCGCGACCTTTTACTTCAAGAAAAATTAGTGAGCTCAAAGACAGATTTTAAGCGCCTTGTAGATAAGGGGGCGATCTCTATATTGTCAGAAGACAATTTTATTATCCAAGACCAAGATTTTTCTTGCGACCGCGATATGGATATCAAAATCGGAAAACGAAGATTCTTGAAAGTACGGAAAGTTTAGTGTTTAAGAAATCCCCGAACGCCATTGCGTTCGGGGATTTCTTTTGCTTTTTATTCGAAAGCTAAACTTTCTTCGTCATCATCCTCTTCCTCTTTTTCTGGCTCTCCTTCAACTTCGCCTTCAATCGCGTCATCGAGATCGATTCCCGATTCGTCCGCATCTTTAAGTGTTTCGTCGTCCATAGTTTTAATATTAAATTTTATATTCTCGCGCACCTTGCACTTGAATCATCAATTTGTATCAAAGCTTATTTATTTTTGCAAGTGGTTAACTTTTGTGGATAAACAATAATGCATTGATCCTGCGTAGGCAACGGCAATAGCATCGTATTCGTCGTCGTGTTTTACCTCGTGGTTTATTTCAAAAATCTTGGGAATCATCTTTGCGATTTCACTTTTTGTAGCTGCTCCGTACCCAGTAACTGCAATTTTTACGGCAGCAGGGGAGAGCTCAACAACCGAAAGTCCTGCCCCTCTCGCGCCCGAAATAATAATTCCCCTGACCTCGGCTACCTTCAGCGCCGTCTTTACATTTTTTGAAAAGAAGAGTGTCTCGAGTGCGGCGACTTTGGGCTCCCACGTTTTGATCGCGCTCTGAACCGCGCCATCAATTTCAACCAAACGATCGGCAAACCCCATTTTTTTATTCGTCTCAAAACAAGCAGAATAGATGAGAAATTCCCTTCCGTTTTTGTGGTCTAAAACAGAGATTCCCATTCTGTCGTACCCCGGGTCAAATCCGATAATTCTAAAATTAAGCGGCGTTTGTGTATACATTCTCGACATCACTTTGGTCTTCCAGTTCTTCGATCAGACCAGCAAGTTTCATTCCGTCTTTATCGGTCAGGACAATTTCCATGTTTGGAATTAGTCCAGCTTCTCCTTTTGTGAACGCCCACATTGCGGCCCCTTGTGCTGCGAAGCTCCCTCCGTTTTTTGAAAAGATATGTTTGATTTCGTTTGACGTTCGGTTTGGGCTGTCTGTTAAGCCTTTGACAATTATAGCTACACCCGCAGGGCCGTAGCCTTCGTATATTACTGTCTCGTAACTTTCGGCACCTTCTCCTATCCCTTTCGCAATCGCCCTTTCAATATTTTCGGCTGGCATATTGGAGGCGCGAGCTTTTTCTATTGCCGTGCGTAATCCTGGAGCTTCTTTATTTCCTCCTGCCATTTTTGATTCACGAGTTAGGTTTTTTACGAGCAAAGAAAAAACTTTGGAGCGACGTTCGTCTTCTGCTCCTTTCTTTCTTTTTATTTGGGACCACTTATTGTGTCCAGACATTTTATATAATTTACGTAGTCGGCGCATTTCTTCGTTGCATCACTCGTTTGCTCCTGCGCTGTACTGGTGTACAGCTTAGTCGCAAGCCTCGTTCGCGCCTCGAACTGCATCCAACTACATAAATTCTATACTAGTTAGTATTTTTTGGTAAATCGAATCCCATATGCTCGTATGCTTTTTTTGTGGCGACTCGTCCGCGAGGGGTGCGCTCGAGTAATCCTCGTTGGATAAGGTATGGCTCGTGCACCTCTTCAATTGTATCTTTTTCTTCAAGAATCGAAGTTGCGAGTGTTCCTGCTCCTACTGGCCCGCCATTAAATTTTGAGATAAGAGTTTCGAGAATTGCGCGATCTGCCGAGGTCAGGCCTATCTCGTCCACTCCCATCATTGCGAGAGCCTTTCTGACGGAGTCCCTATTTATTCCTGTTTTATGAACCTGGGCATAATCCCGTGCCCTTTTTAAATAATGATTTGCGATTCTTGGTGTGTATCTGCTTCTATTTGCAATTTCTCTAGCGGCATCATCTTCAATCGGCGAGTCGAGCACAATCGCAGAGCGCCTTATTATTTTTTCTATTTCTTCCGGTGTGTAGAATTCCAAGCGAAATGTTCCTCCTGAAAAACGAGAACGGAGAGGGGAGGAGATTAGCGCAAGTCTTGTTGTTGCGGCGACGAGAGTAAAAGGGGGCAGATCAAGAGAAATAGTTCTCGCCGATGGCCCTTTTCCAATAATAATGTTTAAGATGCCGGATTCCATTGCCGGATACAAAACTTCTTCAATCAACTTATTCAAGCGATGGATCTCATCAATAAAGAGAATGTCTCCCGGGGTAAGGTTTGTAAGAATAGAAGCTAGGTCGGCAACTTTTTCGATGGCAGGGCCAGAAGTGCTTCTTAAATTCCCCCCAAGCTCTTTTGCTACAAGGTGGGCGAGTGTTGTTTTTCCGAGACCTGGCGGTCCGTAAAAAAGGATATGTTCAGGGCTTTGGTTACGCTCTTTTGCGGCACTAATTAATATCCGGAGGTTTTCCTTGATATTTTCTTGCCCTACATAATCGTCCCATTTTGAAGGATGGAGGTCGGAGTCGAGGAATTTGTCGTTTCTGTTGTCTTGGGGTTCGTTTGACATGGAATTGTCTTCATGCTATCATGTGCGTCCGTTCTTACTTTTCTCGAGTAGATGAATCTCTAAGCAATAGCGCTCCGCGCTCCTGGTTTTTCGCGGAAAGGACCTCCTGGTTGCCGACTTGTTTCGTATTTACTGGGGAGCTCCTTTCGGATAAACTTAACTTTCAATACGTTTAGTATTAAAAGGAATTGCTTAGAGATTCATACACTCGAAATCTCTATTACTCTTCCAAGTTCATCGAGAGTAGTGATCCCTCGAAGAACCTTGAGTACTCCGTCCTCTGCCATCGTTAGAATTCCTTGAGGCAGGGCCGCTTTTTTTATATCTCTCTCGCTCGGATTTTCCCGGGCGATTTTTTCTATCTCCTCGTTCATTTCTATTGCCTCATATATTCCTGTTCGACCTTTGTATCCGGTGTTGTTGCAGACAGGGCATCCGACTGCGCCCCCTACTGATTCGAGACTAGGAATTTCTATATGTTTTATTGCTGAAGGTGAAATATTTGAAATAACAGATTCTATTATCTTTTTTTCCTCTGCGGTGGGAGCTCTCTTTTTTGAACATTCCCTGCAGAGAGTTCGGACTAGGCGTTGTGCCATAACAATAGAGATTGCCGAGCTTAATACTTTTGAATCTA
>JBBUBG010000123.1:0-2629 GCA_038058345.1 Patescibacteria group bacterium
ATACTAGGCCGGGAGAAGAACATTTTCGAGATGATTTAACTGGACGCGTTTTTCGCTACGCGGAAAACGCGTCCCGAGTAGCCCTCACTTTTCCCCACGATGTAATCCACGCTCATGACTGGCTTTCTTTTGGCGCTGGAATTTCGGCAAAGCGCGCTTCGCGCGCTCCACTAGTAGTCCACGTTCATGCAACTGAATTTGATCGTACCGGAGGACATAGTGAGCATCCAACCATCGCTGCTGTTGAGGCGGATGGTCTTAGTAATGCCGATAGTATTATCGCCGTCAGTCAATATACCAAAAATATTGTATGTGAACGTTATAATATTGATGACGAAAAAGTTTCAGTTGTTCACAATGGATATGATAGTTCCGAGATAGCATTTACTACCAATCAATCCTTTGATTGGCTTAAAAAAATCGGTTTCAAAATTGTTTTATTTGTTGGAAGAATTACTCTTCAAAAAGGGCCGGAATATTTTATTCGCGCAGCGGTGCGAACACTTGAGCATTATCCGAAAGTTATTTTTCTTGTTGCTGGTTCTGGAGACATGGAGCCTGCCATGATCCGCGAAGCGGCGCGCGCTGGAATTTCAGAGCGTGTTCTTTTTTCTGGTTTTGTTAGGGGAGAGGAGCTTGCTTCTCTTTACAAATCAGCGGACTTGTATGTGATGCCATCAGTTTCCGAACCATTTGGAATAACCGCTCTAGAAGCCGCCGCGGCAGGTGTCCCAGTCATAATTTCAAAACAATCTGGTGTTTCTGAAGTTTTGAAACATGCGATCGCTGTTGATTTTTGGGATACAGAAGAGCTTGCCGCTAAAATTATTGCTGTATTGACTCATGCTCCACTTGCAAACGTAATACGTAGAAATACTTTTGTTGAGGCAATCTCGTCCACATGGCGCAAGGCCGCCTCCTCAATTTCTCGCCTTTATCGAAAATTAATCTCTCGAAAATCCTGAAGCACTAATTGGAACAGAACCGTAATCTAGATTTAGTATATAAATCACGACGATCGTCACGTTTTATATACTGGAGGAGATTTGTAATGAGAATTCTCGTTATTGCCAGAGGCAATAACGAGAATTTAGTTTATGTAGGATTTTTGACGCATGACTTGGATTAGTCGGATGTCATCTGATTTGAGTTCTCCAATCTTGTGCAGATGGTTTAAAAAGACGGCTCTTTTTTGTGCCTCCGCAAAAGAGGGGAACAAAGCTAGAATACTCGAGCGAATCATCTCGCCACATTGTCCGCATCTGCTCGGACTACCGATGCCAAGTAGATGGCACCTCTCGTCCTCAAGGTGTACCTCGATGATCGCATTCCCGCGTTCGTCAAACATCTCACAAGGTACGCAACCTTTGGCGAACCTGCAGGCAACTGCCACAAATAACACCTTTCCAGAAAGTTTATCGTTCACAGTTCCTCCCCATTGTTTGTACTTAGGCCTGCTACATACTACTTCCGAGTAGCTAAAATGTGAAGTACCTTATGCTATAATAAACATCGATGGCAACAACCTGTTTTTATTTCCAAGTTCACCAACCATGGCGACTCCGGCGCTACCGTATTTTTGATATAGGGAAGAGAAGTGATTATTTTTCTGATGATTCGGAATCGAATCTGAATAATGCACGAGTTTTACAAAAAGTGGCACGTAAGTCATATTTACCAACCAATGAGTTGATGCTTCATCTTTTAAATCGTCATCCCGAATTCGCGGTGAGTTACTCATTGTCTGGCGTTCTTATTGAGCAACTAAAAGAATTTGCCCCTGAAGTTCTTGATTCTTTTAAAAAATTAGTTGATACGGGACGGGCGGAGATTCTTTCTGAAACATATCATCATTCACTTTCTTTTTTATATTCACCAAAAGAATTCAGACATCAGGTGGGAATGCATCGCGATTTAATTAGGGTCACATTTGGAGTAACCCCAACCGTTTTTAGAAATACCGAGCTCATTTATTCAAATGACCTAGCTCGGGAAGTTGAATCACTTGGTTATGATGCAGTTTTATCTGAAGGGGCAGATCATATCCTCGGATGGAGAAGTCCTGGATATATTTACAATCCACCGAAATCAAAGATTAAAGTTTTGCTAAAAAATTATCGTTTGTCTGATGATGTAGCTTTTCGTTTTTCGTCTCGCGATTGGACGGAATATCCTCTAACTTCTGAAAAGTATGCCTCGTGGCTAGATGCGGCAAGCGCAACATCAGACTACATTGGTCTTTTTATGGATTACGAGACTTTTGGAGAACATCAATGGGAGGATACTGGGATTTTTAAATTTCTCGAAGCACTGCCTGCGGCAGTGCTTCGATATCCTGGTGCGAGATTCGGGACTCCATCTCAAGTGGCGCATGAATTTTCTTCTGTTGCCGAGCTCAACGTTCCTCATCCAATCTCGTGGGCAGACACCGAACGTGACCTTTCTGCGTGGCGATCGAATGAGATTCAGGCTTCAGCTCTCGATAGAATTTATGCTCTAGAAAATAGTATTTTACTTACGGCAGATTCTGAAATAATTTCTGACTGGCGTAGACTGCAAACATCCGACCATTTTTATTATATGTGCACCAAATGGTTCGCAGACGGAGATGTCCACGCCTATTTTAATC
>JBBUBG010000124.1:0-1656 GCA_038058345.1 Patescibacteria group bacterium
ATTTCGGAAACCCTTCCAGTAAAGGTGACGCTATCTTGCAGTCCAAGCTCCTCTATTAAATGAACAAGCTTTGCGTGATATTTTTTATCATTCTCAATATCTCCCATGATTGTAAGTTTTGCTGGGATAGCTCTCACCCGAAGGAGTAAAAGTGCCTTAATGGAATCTTCGTATCTTCGGTGAGGCATGAGTATTCCACTTGAAAGGAGTTTAATTTCGTCTTTTGGATGAGTGCGATCTTTGTAGGAAAAATGCTCAAAGTCTGGGCCTGATCTTACCGTAAACGCTTCGCGTCCTAAATATTTAAGTACGAGATCTCGATTAAAAAAATCCACAACGACTATTTCGTCCATCGAGGAAAGAAAAAAACTATTTTCGTACCAATCAAAAATACGATACGCCAGATGTCTCCACCATGCTTGTTTGAAATTGTCGTCGCATCCGCGCGCTCGGTCAAAACCATAAACTTTCTGCGGGAGATCGTTCATGTTCCAAACCGCTGGAATATTGCGTTTGATTTTTTTATAAAAATGGGCGACTTTGTAGCTCACCTGGTCATGGGGATTTAAAAGCTCGAAGTCATCATCCATTAGTTTTGCAAGAGCAAGCGCCTCGCGATTGTCTCGGACCGTTTCTGCTATTGGCGCAAATTTAGTGAGGGTTTTGGCTAGGGTTCCCCTAGACATGTTTTGGGTGGGAAGAGAAACTACTCGAAAGCCATCCAAAAGCTCTGGGTAACAGCCCTCTTTTGAATAGTATATGCCGCATATTACCACTTCGTGTCCCTTGTTTTTTAGCTCTCGCGCAAGTGAAAGCGCCTGGCGCTGGGTTCCGCCTTTTAGATTCAATTTTCTTACGATCAGTGCGATTTTCATAAAATATATCTTATTTGTCGAGTCCCAGCCTTTTCATCATAAATTCTGCAAAGATAAGGTCTGACGGCTCATCAAGGTCGATCGATTTCTCCTCTGGCAAAACAAGTCCTCTCATGTCGCTCCCAAACACTTTATTTTGTTCTAGAATGAAGCGCGCTCTGGTTGCGTCAATAACTCCACTCTGCCAGAAAACATTTTGTGGAAGGAGTTGCCTTGGAACATCGGTGCCTAGTTTATCAAAATGTTCAGTAGGAAGAAGTGGTTGCATCGATTGGTCATGCTCGTTTACTCTCCACATCTTGAATGGGTTTTGCTTAGGCACAATCACGGCCTTTACTGAATCACACCCAGTTCTGTCCATTAGCTCAATAATAGCATCGATATCTTCGGCGGTACGAAGAGGAGCTGTTGGGCGTAGATTTATCACAATATCGGGTGTCCATCCGCGGTGCTCTTTTACCCAGAGCAATGCATGTTTTAGGAATTCGATGTCTACGGATTTATCAGCGGAAAATTCGGCCGGTCGCAGGAAGGGGACATCTGCCCCGTGTTCTTCCGCTACGGATTTAATTTCCGGGCTATCTGTGGAGACAATATATGCGTCAAGCAATTTTGATTCTTCTGCGCCCCGGATTGTGTAAAAAATTAAGGGCTTTCCGCAAAGCGTAACAATATTTTTTTTAGGAATACTTTTTGAACCGCCACGGGCGGGAATTATACCAAGTGTTCGTGGATTTTTAGGATTTTTTTTCATACTATTTTTTTCCAATCAGCGGATAAT
>JBBUBG010000125.1:0-4578 GCA_038058345.1 Patescibacteria group bacterium
TCTGCTATAGTTTCCATATGATAATTACCTACTATGGGGCGGCGAGTGTGAAAGTCCAGATTGGCGATACAGTGCTTGCTTTTAACCCTGTTTCAAAGGAATCTAAGCAAAAAGCGAGCCGTTTTGGGGCGAATATTGCGCTTATTTCGGTTAATCACCCTGATTATAATGGTTCGGAAAACGCGGCCTTTGGTGACAAACAGCCTTTTGTTGTGGATGGCCCTGGCGAATATGAATCAAGCGGGATTTTTATCAAAGGGATAAAAACCGATGGCCCAAATGGGCTAATCAACACCGCCTACTCTGTACTTTTTGAAAATATTAGAATGGTGCATCTTGGAGGAATTGGGAGTAAGGAAATTGCGGCAGAGGCAAAAGAAGCGATGGGTTCGATTGATATTGTTTTTGTTCCGCTTTCTGGAGAAGGAATTTTGCCAGCAGATGAAGCGTACGATCTTGCGAGCTCATTTGAGCCTGCTTTTATCATTCCACTTCATGGAGGAGAAAAAGGTAAGGGAACCCCCCTTGATAAATTTTTAGAAGAGGCAGGTGAAGATGCGCCAGAATTTTTAGATAAATTGACGGTCAAGAAAAAAGATTTGGAAGGAAAAGAGTCGGAGATTGTCTTTCTTAGTTCGGTACTTTAATTTTTGTTTTAAAAAATGTTTGAGTTTTTTCAAAAACTTCGCACTAAATCAGAGGATGCTCGGGCGCGTTTTGCGTTTGGGGCGAGTATTGCCATTACAGTATTTGTCGTAGGTCTTTGGTATATCACACCCTCGGAGGTGGTGGAGCAAAACGCGCCCGCGGAAGTTGTGGAGGCGGTTCCTGGCGAGACTGTCCCAGTTAAGGTTACTCCAGTGGAGGCAAATAAAGTAAGTCCACTTTCTACTATCGGCGAAGCTTTTGACGAGATTTGGGGAGTGATAAATGGCGTGAAAGGGGCAGTCTCCAGTATCCTTAGCGGTGGCAGGGTGGAGTATGTAAAACCTCCCGCTCCACTCGCAAAGTAGATGAAATAGTGTTAGAATCAAATCAATCATGGCTGAAAAAGGTGACGAAAATGAGGGGATAAGGAGAGATAAAATTCTCCCGATTGATATCGTGCCGGAAATGCGCGATTCGTATCTAGACTACGCGATGTCCGTAATTGTTTCTCGTGCGCTTCCTGATGCGCGAGATGGATTGAAGCCTGTTCATCGTAGGATTCTTTTTGCGATGCATGAGCTGGGGCTTACTTCATCCGCAAAATTCAGGAAATCAGCGGCCGTGGTCGGAGATGTCCTTGGGAAATATCATCCTCACGGAGATGCATCTGTTTATGATGCGATGGTTAAAATGGCGCAGTATTTTTACATGCGTTACCCTCTGATCTCTGGACAAGGAAACTTCGGCTCAAACGACGGCGATGCAGCGGCGGCCATGAGGTACTGTGTTACTGGAGATACACTTGTTGTTACAGACAAGGGACTTCTTTCGATTGATTCCATCTCAAATCATAAGTTTGAAAATGATAAAATCTCGCTAAAAATACTTTCTCATAATAGAAAGATAAATACTGCGTCTAAATGGTTCGACAGCGGTGAGCATCCTACCTTAAAAATAAAAACAGCGAAGGGGTTTTCAATCCAGGGTTCTCATAATCACCCCGTTTTAGTGTGGACGCAGAATCCACTTAATGGATGGCCTACATTTGAATGGAAATTATTGGATAAGATTCAAGTTGGGGATATTGCAGTCATTGATAGAACACCCAATATTTTGTGGCCTGAAAAAAATCCATCTCTGTCTGAATTCTGGCCAAAGAAATTAAAAAAACGTGCTCAAGTAAAGGTGTTACCGAAAATATTTTCTGACGACCTTGCTTTTGTTCTTGGTTCAATTACAGCCGAAGGATCAATTACAGAAAATAAAATAGAATTTTGCAATAGTGATATTTTGTGGATAGACGAATTTTCAAAACGTTTTTCTGCTGTATTCCCAGATTGTCGGCTTCACCGATTTAAAAGAAAGCCGAGCTCGTATGGCAAATTACCTTATGAAAGAGTGGAGATTCACTCTACTTATGTCATTGAATTTTTGCGAAATATCGGACTCAAAATTCAAAAATCGCCAAGTCGTGAAGTTCCGAAGATTATTTTTAGTGCCACAAAATCAAGCGTCGCAAGTTTTTTGAATGCTTATTTCGAGGGGGACGGTACGATTACTCATACCCCAAGCAATAAAATGATCGAGTTGTCTGCTATTTCCAAAAGCGAGCAACTTCTCCATGGAATTCAGATTTTGCTTCTTCGTTTTGGTATTGTAGGGGCACTTCGTTACGATAAACATCGTTTTGTTCATAAACTATATCTGCGCGGGAAATCAAATTACGAGCTTTTTCGGAATGAAATTAATTTTTATTCTGGAAGGAAGCGCGGAGTTTTAGAGAAAGTAATTTCATTGCTCGAAAAAGATGTTTCCGCAACGGATTTTATCCCATACTTATCTGATTTTATCAGAAATAATATTGATGGGAGTCGCTCATTTAATGCGCGCGAGTTTGTTTTGAAGAATAATTTTGATAGATATCCTACTCTTACAAAAAATGTGCCGGCACTTGTTTCTGTTGTTGGAGTCGAGTTACAGAAGAAATTAAAGATTTTTCTTGACGAGCTTGTTTCAATGAACTATCTTTTTGACCCAGTTGTTTCGGTTGAGGATGGTGGTATTGAAAAAGTCTATTCAATTAAGGTAGATAGTGATTGTCACACTTTTGTCGCCAATGGATTCGTAAACCATAATACCGAAGCAAAAATGTCGAAGGTGGCATCGGAGCTTTTGCGTGATCTTGATAAAGAGACCGTGGAGTACACTCCAAACTATGACAACACAAGAAAGGAGCCGGCGGTTTTTCCATCAGCGATTCCTAACCTTCTTTTAAATGGCACGATGGGTATTGCTGTCGGAATGGCGACCAAGATTCCACCTCACAATCTTCGAGAGCTAATGGAAGCGTTAGCTCATCTGGCTGATAATCCTGGTGCATCTAACGAAGAGTTATTGAAATTTGTTAAAGGGCCAGATTTTCCAACTGGAGGTATCGCCTATAACGAAAAGGATATTCATCACGCTTATGCCGGAGGAAGGGGCGGGGTGACTGTGCGCGGTGAAGCTGAAATTATTGAAAGCAAGAGTGGGATGTTCCAGATTTTGATTACCTCTCTACCATACCAAGTAAACAAAGCCGAGTTTATCGTTAAAATCGCCGACATGGTGCGCGATAAGAAGCTCGAGGGGATCAAAGACATCCGAGATGAGTCAACAAAGGATATTCGCGTTGTGATTGATCTTAAACAAGGGATTCATCCGCAAGCGGTATTAAATTATCTTTTTAAACACAGCGATCTTGAGCAGGTCTTTAATTACAACATGCTCGCATTGTCTGATGGTGTGCCTAAAATTTTCTCGCTTAAAGGTTTGCTTGAGGAATTTCTTGGACATCGCAAGGTTGTTGTTAAGCGCCGAACTGTTTTTGATTTAAGAAAAGCGGAGGAGCGTGAACATATTTTGTTAGGTCTCAAAAAGGCGCTTGATCATATCGATGAGATTATTCGGGTAATCAAGAAATCAAAAGACACAGCAGATGCCCACGCGGCGCTCATGAAGGAGTTTAAGTTCTCGATGCTTCAGGCTACGGCTATTTTGGAAATGCGTTTGCAGAAGCTTGCTGGTCTTGAGCGCAAGAAAGTTGAGGATGAATTGCGCGAGACTCAAAATTTAATCGCAAGCTTGAAGACTTTGCTTGGTGATCCTAAAAAAATGCTTGGGGTGATTAAGGTTGAATTTGATGAGATAAATAAAAAATATGGAGATGATCGCAAAACTCGAATCGTAAAAGGAGAGGCGAAGTCAATTTCTGTTATTGATACAGTCGCCGAGGAAGATCAAGTGCTTGTTGTTACTTCTGGTGGATATATAAAACGTACTGATCCAAAAGAGTATCGAAGTCAAAAGCGCGGAGGAGTTGGGGTTGTTGATCTGAATACAAAAGAGGAGGATTTTATTACGATCTTTTTGACCGCAAACACGCATAGTGACCTTTTGTTTTTCACTGATCGTGGTAAGGCGTATCAGCTTAAAATGTTTGAGATTGCGGAAGGAAAGAGGGCTACGAGAGGGAAGTCGATTATGAATTTTCTTTCACTTGATGCTACGGAGCGCGTTACTTCTGTTCTTGCGATGCCAAAAGAAAAAGACGCCAAGAAGATGTCGCTTTTTTTGCTTACAAAAAAAGGGGTAGCAAAGCGTGCCTCTGCTGATAGCTTCCGTGATGTGCGAAGGAGCGGACTAATCGCAATCAAGCTTGAGGAGGGGGATGAGCTATTAGGGGCAAAATTGACGGAGGATGGAGAGTCAATTTTGCTTGCAACTTCTGGCGGGCAATCAATCCGATTTAAGGAATCAGATGTAAGAGAGATGGGTCGCACTGCAATGGGAGTGATCGCGGTAAAGCTCGGAAAGGGGGACTCTGTTGTTGGGGCGGATGTAATAAAGAAAGGGGATTCAACTTCTCTCTATTTAGTGATGACAGAGAAT
>JBBUBG010000126.1:0-11651 GCA_038058345.1 Patescibacteria group bacterium
CAAAAGAGCTTCTCAACAAACTCCTCGCGAAAAATACAGGAAAGCCAATCTCCCAAGTCGAACAAGATACCGACCGAGACTTTTACATGAGCGCTGAAGATGCAAAAAAGTATGGCCTTATCGACGAAATAATGAAGCCAAAGACGCAAACCAAGAACGAAAAGCCTGCTTAGCGACATATTTGCCTTATTGAGAAATTTAGTGTATTATATAAATGCACTTATTGTTGTGCACTGTTTTTACCTAAATTATTAACTCACCAGTTATGTCCGCTTTTAGACCGCAGTTTTACCCAAGAATCTAAAATCCCCTTCTAATTCCCCGCTTAAACTGACCTCTCCGAAAGCGGGCCTCTCCCCGCATTATGTCAACAAAAGTACTCGCCCTCGTCGTAGGTTTTTCAGGACTCGCTGGACTCATCGCGGGCTACTATCTACGTTTTCTTATTTCACTAAGTAAAAAAGGTTCCGTTGAGCTAACTATAAAGCAAATGCTTATAGACGCTCAAGCGGAAACTCAACGTATCATCGCAGGAGCAGAAAAGACTGCCCGCGAGCAAATGAAAAAGGCCAGCGAAGAAACCCGCGAAAAATCTGAAGAAATCAAGCGAGCAGAAGACCGTTTGATCAAAAAAGAAGAGACTCTCGAAAAAAAGCAGGAAGACCTGGATCAAGAAGTTGTCGCAATTAAAGAAAAAATAATCGAGATTAAAGAGCTAAAAGAGCGAGCGAAGAAGCTCGAAGAAGACCGCGCCATCGCTCTTGAACGCGTTTCAAACTTATCAAAAACAGAGGCAAAAGAGGAGCTTCTCTCACAAATCGAGCGCGAACAAGGCGAAGATATTACAGTCAGAATCACAAAGCTCGAGCGTGAAGGGCGTGAAAAACTTGACCGCAAGGCAAAAGAAATCCTAGCAACAAGCATTCAGCGCCTGGCTTCCTCTACGGCATCAGATATCATGTCCACCTCTGTTCAAATTCCATCGGAGGATATTAAGGGAAAAATCATCGGAAAAGAGGGTCGCAATATTAGAGCATTTGAAAGGGCCTCTGGTGTCGAGCTTGTAGTAGACGATACTCCTGGAGTAATTATTATCTCCGCTTTCGATCCAGTTCGTCGCCATATTGCAAAATTGGCGCTGGAAAATTTAATCGCTGATGGGCGTATTCAGCCAGCTAAAATTGAAGAGCAGGTTGAAAAAGCCAAAGGCGAAATTGGCAAAATTATTAAAGAAAAAGGAGAGCAAGCGGCGTATGAATGTGGCATCTTTAATCTCGATCCGAGAATCGTCGCGATTCTCGGTCGTCTACATTTCAGGACGAGTTACGGGCAAAATGTGTTAGCTCACTCAATCGAAATGGCTCACATTGGAGGAATGCTCGCAGAAGAGCTAGGGGCAGATGTTGCCATTACAAAAGCAGGTGCACTTCTTCACGATCTTGGAAAGGCAGTTGACCATGAGGTTATTGGAACTCATGTTGAAATTGGTCGCCGTATTCTCGCTAAATTCGGAGCCGACAATAGGATTATTCAAGCAATGCAATCTCATCACGAGGAATACGCCTACGAAACACTTGAGTCAATCATCGTCCAAACAGCAGACTCTATTTCGGGAGGTAGGCCGGGAGCAAGGCGTGATTCTGTCGAGAACTACCTAAAACGACTCAAAGACCTTGAGGATATTGCAAACTCATTCCCTGGTGTTGAAAAGAGCTATGCCATCGCCGCAGGCCGAGAAGTGAGGGTTTTTGTGAATCCAGAGACGACAAACGACCTCGAAGCCCGCCGAATTGCTCGCGAAATTGCCATAAGAATCGAAAAAGAGCTTAAATATCCAGGGGAAATCAAAGTTATCGTAATTCGAGAAAATAGAGCGATTGAAGTAGCGAGATAACACGACTTAGGGCCTGTTTGAAATCTATCGAACAGGCACTAGGGCTATTGCCTTGTAAAATAAGGTTTTATATAATATCGTAAGAAGGTCGAAGCGTTACCATTAAACTAATCTCTCAATGAACAAGCAGAATATTATCGACGCAGTACACGCAAAAATCGGTGGCACAAAGGTTGCCGCAGAAGAAGCGGTGGAGACTGTTGTCTGGTCCATAATCGATGGACTCAAAAAAGGCGATGAGGTTTCAGTAGCAGGCATGGGAGTCTTTTCAGTAAAAGACCGCCCAGCTCGCGACGCACGAAATCCTCGCACTGGCGAAACTGTTCGAGTAGCCCCATCAAAGGCTCCGAAGTTCCGCGCAGCGAAGGCTCTTAAAGACGCCGTAAACGGCCGTTAAATTAAGAACTGCATCCAAATCCGCAATTCTTAATTTTAGTTTTCTCACTACAAGAAAAGATCCGTCCCGAAATATTCGAGACGGATTTTTTCTTTGTGAGTTATAACATTCTTTATCCTCTGCTATACGTTTACTGCGATTTCTCGGCTAGGATGCTTTCGATTTTTGTGGCAATTTCGCCGAGGGAGAAATTTGATTTTATCATCGAACCACTGATACCAAGAGTGCCTGCCCGATCCATATCTTCTTTTTGATAAAGGTTGCTTAAAATAAGAACCGGAATTGCATGAGTATTTTTGTCGGCACGGATTTTTGCGAGAATTTCAAATCCGTTGATGTCAGGAAGAATAATATCAAGGACAATGAGCGCAGGTTTTGAAGATTCGAGTGAGGTGAACGCCTCTTTTCCATCCACTGCACCAATGACGCGTATACCGCGCGAAAGAAGTTTTTCAAGGAGGAGCTCTCGTAAAAATTTGTCATCTTCAATAACGAGAACATGCGAGCCATTGGGATTTGTTGATTTTGAAGTTGCAACTTGTTGTGCGTCATGCGCTTGTATTGCTATTGCTTGCTTTGGAGTGGCACCAAGAAATGCGGTGACCTTCTCAAGTACTTCGCGTGGGTCAAAAGCCGCTTTTACTAAAAAATCTTTTGCGCCAAGTTCACGCGCCCTATCTATTTCTATCGGTTGTCCAGAATTTGATACTATGATAACGGGGATTTTTGAAAGAAGTGGGTCATGGTGCATCTCTTCGAGCACCTCCATGCCGTTTTTTTTCGGCATCAGAATATCAAGAAGAAGAAGGTCTACATGCTGTGTTCGGAGAATTGACATGGCAACCTCTCCGTTTTCGGCTGGTATCATTAGGTAGCCTGATTCGGTTAGTTTTTCAACCAAGATTCCTCGAAGGGCGTCGTCGTCTTCTGCAAGAAGAATAGATTGTTTGATCATAAAAAAAGTATCTTTATTTCTAGGGTAGTTGTATACTACAATACATTATGCCTAATAATCTTACAACGGTTAAGGTTCCGGATCAGTTCGCTCCAATTTTTGAGAGGGCTGAAAAGTTTGTGGCAGACTATTTTAAAAATAAATCCGAGGACCCAACGAAGGGTACCATTGAAATTTCTGGTGAACGATATATTTTGGTTCGAGCGGCCTCGATGTCCGTCGAGTTTTTTAAACTTATCGTAGATTTGTACAGAGACAAGGGTATGGATGAGGCCAACGATACCGCCAAAAGTCTTCTGTTTGATATGGCGCATGCGATTGGAAAATCAGACGCTCACCAGTTTCAAGCAAAAATGAAACTGAATGATCCAATTGAAAAACTTTCGGCGGGGCCAGTTCACTTCGCCCATTCGGGATGGGCATTTGTGGATATTTCTCCTGAAAGTACACCGTCACCTGATGAAAACTTTTTTCTTTTGTATGATCATCCGTATTCGTTTGAGTCGGACTCGTGGCTTCGCCAAGGCGAAAAGTCAGCATTTCCTGTATGCATTATGAACGCGGGCTATTCGTCTGGCTGGTGCGAGGAAAGTTTTGGGATTACACTCGTTGCGGCGGAGATTGAATGTAAGGCAATGGGTGATGAGCACGACCGGTTTATCATGGCTCCACCCGCGAAAATTGAAGCATTGATAAAAAATTACGCTGATCGAAAACCATCACGCGTCATGCCAAGTTATGAAATTCCAGGTTTTTTCAGCAGAAAAATTCAAGAGGAAGAGTTGCGTACCAAAAACATTGAGCTGGAGCGTCTCAATAAATTTATGGTGAATCGTGAAATCAAGATGGCCGAACTCAAAAAAGAAAATGAAGAGCTCAAAAAAATAAGTCATTAGGAAACTTTTTTGTATGGCCAACGAACGAACATCCGAAGTTTCAGCAAATGACCTTGCGAATACTAAAAGAGCGATGATCAATCTCCTTGAGGATTTGACTATCGAAAAAGAAAATATTGAACACATCGTGGCCATGCGTACGGCAGAGCTCAATCGCGCAAAGGTTCACACTGAAATTATAATTGAAAATCTCACAGACGGACTTATCGAGTATTCAGCAGATTATCGGATCCGACGTGTCAATTCTTCGGCCGAGAGACTTCTGGGCTTTAAGCGTGAGGCGATTCTTGGAAGTGTCCTCTCAAGTACGAGCAAGGTTGATGCACATCTTCAGTCACTTGTGTCTGTGCTTTTTCCGGCGATGGACGAAACGAGAATGGTTGATACGACAAATGCTATGCCCCAGGCGAGGGAGATAAAGATTGTATTTCCCATTGCTACTGATTTAAAAATCTTTACGATAGCACTACCGACAGGGCAGGATTTTGACGGCGGCTTCATTATTCTCATTCGCGACGTAACAGAGGAAAAACTTATCGAGCAGAGCAAAAGAGATTTTATTTCGATTGTAGCACACCAACTGCGCACACCACTTTCAACTGTGAAGTGGTCTCTTTCCGTGCTTCTTGAAGGTGACTATGGTGAGCTTGATCCACGGTTTCAAAAAAAGATTGCGCTTGGATACAATACAAATGAACGAATGATAAAACTGGTGAATGATCTTCTTGATGCGGCACGTATTGAGGAGGGACGCTACGGCTACCTGTTCGCGAAAGGCAGTCTTTGTGATCTTGTTGCGAATATCGCCGAAGAGTACGCAGTTCTCATGCAGAAGAAGTCGTTAGAATTTCGTGTGTCAAACGATCCTACGCTCCCACTTATTTCATTTGATGCTTCCAAATTGTCTCTTGCGATCCACAATCTTGTTGACAATGCACTTCTGTATACGCAAGAGGGGGGCACTATTTCAATCGATATCACGCATGATGAAGAGTGGGCGTATGTGCAAGTTGTGGACACCGGTATTGGGATTTCAGCAAAAAATATAAGCAAGCTTTTCTCTAAATTTTTTCGTGGTGAGAATGCTATTCTCGAAGTTCCCAATGGTTCGGGTTTGGGCCTCTTTATAGCGAATAATATTGTTCTGCGACATGGTGGCACTATCGAGGTGCATTCTGACAAAAGGGGGAGTTCATTTTCTATTCGTTTACCGCTTGTACCGTAATGAGATGTTTAATTACTAATCAAAATCAAATATTTTCAAAATGGATTCTAAAAATACTCCTATTCAAATTCGCAAATCTCTCTCCCTTAAAATAACAGGAGCAGTAATTGCGATATTTCTTATACTAGCGACACTTCTTAGCAACATCATATCGATTAAAAATATCGGCTTTGGAACATTGGGTCGTTTTGGAATTTTTGCATCATTCGCGATCGTTGGCGGCTTCTTTATCAAAAATATTATTAAAAATGAAGACCAAAAAGAGCGCCTATCAAAACTAAAACATGAGCTTGAAGGTCTTAACATGAATCTCGTTTCAAAAGTTGAAGTGCAAACTGCGCAGTTTGCACTTGCCAATGCACACACTGAAACCGTAGTTGAAAACCTCTCCGATGGACTGATTGAATACGCTGAAGATTTTACTATTCGTCGAGTAAATCGGGCAACAGAGCGAATGCTCGGAGTTTCTAGAGAATTACTCATCAATCACAAAATAACCCCCAAGGATGTCGACACTGCAAATTTTCAAATACTTTCAGTTTTAACATTTCCAGTACTAGCAACTGAATCAAGAAAAATTCTTCAAAATAGCGGAAATAAGCGGGTGTCTTCCTACGAGCTAAAAATGCGCCCTCCTTCAACCTTAGAATTTTCAGTAATTACAGTCCCGATATCGTCAGAAAAAAACCAAGGTGGTTTTATTAAAATCATTCGCGATATTACTAGAGTCAAGCTTGTTTCCAGATCAAAGAGTGAGTTCATCTCCGTAGCGGCACACCAGCTTAGGACTCCATTGTCTATTTTGAAGTGGACGTTCGATGGAGCAATGGCTCACGATCTTGGGCAAATGACGAAGCCACAAGAAGAGATGATTTCAAAAGGAGTAAGCACTAATCAAAAAATTATCACTCTGGTCGATGATTTGTTAAATGTTGCTCGAATAGAGGACGGGCGCTTTGAATATAGCTTCAAGAAAGACGACATCGGGACCCTCCTTCTTTCCATTTCTGAAAAATATAAAAAAATGGCAGAAGATAACCATATTAATTTTTCCTACACTCCACCAGAAGAGCCCCTCCTTCCCTTCTCCTTCGATGATGAAAAAATTTCAATGGCGCTAGAAAATATCATTGGGAATGCTTTTACCTACACAAAGCCAGGAGGAAATATCAGTTGCTCCTTGAAAAAAAATGGGGCTTTTGCGGAAGTCGAGGTTCATGATACTGGCATCGGAATTCCGGAACGAGACAAGGGTCGTATTTTTGCTAAATTTTTCCGAGCAGAAAATGCAGTTAGAATGTACACCGAAGGCTCTGGTTTAGGACTTTTTATTGTTTACAATATTATTGCTCGACATGGTGGCAAAACAGAAATTACTTCAAATGAAGGCTCTGGAACTACTGTTAAAATAAGTATCGCGATGGAGGTCGGACTGCGCCCCACCGAAAACGAGCCGCTCCCAGACATCACATAATTTTATGCCACCTCCAATCTCAATCATCATCTGGATAACTTCTATCATTCTCGCCTCTTTTGGCATTATTCTCCTTCTTGGATCAAAGGAGCGAACGACCCGTGCCTACGCGATACTTGCACTCACAATCGCATTCTGGAGTATCGGAATGGGCGCATACTACTTAAAGGATATCCCCTCTTGGCTCATATTCTGGAATAAATACAACCACTACACCGTTAGTTCTGTGTCTCTCGCTTTCTGGTTTTTCGCTCGTTTAGTGAGAAGACCCGAGGCTGAAACGAAAGTTGTGATCAGGCGCATTCTTGTCCTAGAGATTGCCTGGTTTTTTCTCTATTTTTTTACGTCTCTACTTATCAGTGACAATTTTCCAGCCGAAGCGATTCCTTATATTGACCGCTACTCCCTCTTTCATGCTGTCGGATTAAAATTTTACATTCCATTCTTTACATTTTTCTCATTTGGTTTTGCTGAATTGGTTCACGCGATGAGGGTCGCCACAAAAAAAGAAGATTTCTCTCGTTTTCGTTACATTCTACTCTCGTCAGCTATTGGAGTTTTTCCCGCGGTCGCTGTAACTATCTTTATCCCAAAAATTGGAGGGACACTTGATTATTATCGGTATGCTCCGATTTTTACTCTTGCGTGGGTGGCCTTTACTTCGTACGCCATTATCCGATACCAAATTATTTCCGTGCGATTAATTGTTGCGGAAGTCTCTGTTTTTGCCATGAGCACCCTTCTTTTTGCAAATATTTTTCTTAACGAAATCTCTCTCGGGATTGTTCCTAGAATAATAATCTTCCTAGCATTTGCAACAGCTGGCGGTTTCTTTATCAAAAATATACTCGAAAATGAAAATCAACGAGAAGAATTGGCTAGACTCACAGAAGAACTTTCATCTGCTAATGAAAATTTGAAGGACAGAGTAAGAATTCGTACAGTGGAACTACGAGAAGCGCGAGCGCACACAGAAGCAATCATTGAACAACTCCCAAGTGGACTGGTTGAATTCGACGAAAGCTTCAATCTTGTACGAATAAATCAAGCAGGAGAACAACTGCTTGGCATTTCAAGGGAAGCTCTTCTAGGAAAGAGTATTGCCCCAAAAGACGTCGAGAATGTTGATCTTTCCAAGTTGACCGCTATTACATTTCCGATAGTAGCAAAATCATCTCGTCGCATAGATCCAGCGATGGCAGGGCTGACAGACGAGGTATCAGTAAACGAAATAATGCTAGCCGGCGCAAAAGAACAAGAACTCCAAATAGTGACGGCTCGACTTCCAGAGGAAAATACAACGATTTTTGGAACATTAAAAATTTTACGCGATGTCACCAAAGAAAAATTAACCGCTCGGTCCAAAACAGAATTTATTTCTATCGCCGCCCATAGGTTGAGAACACCGCTTTCTGTAATTAAATGGATCCTAAACACCTTTCTCTCGGGCGACCTTGGAGAGGTCGACATAAAACTAGCAACAGCGCTTAGCCGGGCCAATGAGACAAACGAAAAAATGATCACTTTGGTTAATGACATGCTAAATGTTGCTAGAATCGAAGATGGAAGATTTGGGTATGAATGGATAAAAGCAGATCTGATAAATTTTATTACTGGCATCACAAAAGATAACTCCCCTCTTCTCCAAAGTAAAAAAATAAACCTGACCCTCACAAAGCAAACAGATGAAATCCCCTTTTTCTACTTCGATCCTGCCAAACTCGGTCTTGCAATAAGAAATATTATTGATAATGCAATTAAATATTCAGACGAAGGAGGAAGTATCGAATTAAAAATTGAGAAGGAGGGAGATTTTGCGATAATCCGTATCAAAGACTCCGGAATAGGAATCAGCGAACAAGATCTAAAATCTATTTTTATTAAGTTTTTCCGCGGGAAAAATGCCACAACGTATTCAAGAGAAGGAACTGGCCTAGGATTATACATCGCAAAAAACATCATTGCTCGACACGGAGGAACGATCGAAGTACAATCGAGTGAGCGAGTTGGCACTGAATTCATTATTCGCCTCCCAATTCAACAATTGTCACGCCAAACTCTCGAAGAATTTTCTTTTTCATAAAAGCAAAAAATGACTCTTCAGAAAAAAATTCTAGTCGCCGAAGATGACCCTGTTCTTCGCAATATATTAATAGAGAAATTAAATGCGCATGGTTATGATGCCCGCCCTGCAAAGGATGGAGTAGAAGCATTAAAAGAGCTCAAGATGGAAGCATACAGCCTTCTTCTGCTCGATATCATAATGCCAAACAAAGATGGGATGGAGGTACTTGAAGAGATGTCAAAAACTGGAATGATCAAAGCAGTACCTGTAATAATCGTGTCAAACTCTGGTCAGCCGGTTGAAATAGAAAAAGCTAAGTCCCTAGGAGCCATTGATTTCCTTATCAAAACAAGCTTTGATCCAGCAGATGTACTCAAAAGAGTAAATGCGGTATTATGGAAAGCAGGAACACCAGAGATCGAAAAACCTCCGGCCAAAACATACTCGACAATAAAACCAATCATGCCAAACGACAATACAACAAAGAACATTCTTCTGATTGAGGACGACAAATTTCTCCGAGAATTGCTTGCAAGCAAGCTTTTGTCTGAAGGATACGCTCTCGATACAGCAGTCGACGGAAAAGAAGCAATCGAAAAACTCTCATCAACAAACCCGGCTCTTGTTCTTCTTGACCTCTTACTTCCCGACATAAATGGATTTGAAGTGCTAGAAAAAATGCGCAAAGACGAAAAAACAAAAAACATTCCAGTAATTGTACTTTCAAACCTAGATCAAAAAGCAGACCTCGACCGCGCAAGCGCCCTCGGAGTTATAGATTTCATGATCAAAGCCAATTTTTCACTTACTGAAATTGTTGCACGAATTAAAAAGGAGCTTCAGTAAAACTTGTACGCCGACACAGCAAGTCCTACTTGTAAATTCTTTTTATCAAGGGGTTTATTCTGGTAACAACTTCATAATGGCTTGACCCAGGAATTCGTGAAGTAAATTCTTCTGCCGTAATCTCTTCATTTCCATTTTTTCCTATCAAAACAACTTCATCCATTTCTTTTGCATTTTTAATTTTAGAAAGGTCTATCGCAATCATATCCATCGAGACGCGACCAAGAATCTTTGCTCGAATCCCACGGACAAGCACATTACCAACGGCCGAAAGCGCCCGAGGATACCCATGCCAATAGCCAATCGGACAAATTCCAATTATAGTCCCCTCTTTTAGATATTCAGTAAATTCATAACCGATTCCACCGCTCCTTGGCAATTTCTTAATTTCACTTAAAATAGTTTTCCAGGCGAGAATTGGCTTGAGAACCATTTTTTTACTAAATGCATTATGAATATCTTCTGATGGCCACATCCCGTATAATCCTATGCCCACACGAACCATATCAAAATGAGCTTCTGGAAAAGCGACAGTTCCCCACGTTGCTCCCAAATGTCTTATAAATATAAACCCAGCGTCAGACAAAAGTGCACATGCATTATTGTAAATTTCAATCTGACTCCGATTTTCTTTTAAATTATATGGATCCTTGCCAGCAAGATGAGTAAAAACTCCTTCAATCTTAATCCATGGGGCTTTTTTTAATTGCAAAATCGCAGATGGGATATCTTTCAGAAAAAAACCTTGCCGATGCATTCCAGTATCAATTTTGAGATGAATTGCGCAGGGCGTTTTAAGGCGGATAAGTTCTCTAATTTGCTCGGCGCTCGAAATTCCAATGCTAATTTTTTTGCCGACAGCCTCTTTAAAATTTTCAGGCAAAGTGTAGCCTAGAACAAGAATTGGGAGAGTAACCCCCTCTTCCCGAAGCCTGACGCCCTCCACAAGAGAATCCACCCCGAGCCAATCAGCGCCAAGTTTCACCACCTCACGTGAAAAATCTACCAAACTATGGCCATATGCGTTAGATTTCACAACTGCCATCAACTTTGTTTTAGGAGACAAGGTACCTCGAATTGATTGATAATTATGGCGCATCGTCTTTTTATCGATCTCAATCCAAGTCCGCAACCCCTCTGGCCTGTTATTTCTCATCCCGCAATGTTACTCGGACACGAATAAAAGAGCAAGAATACTAATGTTAAGCACTACTCTTTTTTAGAATTCTCCTCGAGCCAAGTTGCAATGCTTGGTATTTTGAGTTTTTTCTCAACGACGGCGACCATAAACTCCTCGACATCATTGTGGCGCGGTTTGAAATCAACGCCGTTTATGTGCAAAAAACGTTTTGCCACCGCAAATGCAGTACGCTTGCTTCCATCAATAAAAACGTGATACGCGGCGAATCCTTCTAGGTGGACAGCCGCTTTGGCGAAAAGAGTCGGATACATTTCGACGCCACCAAATGAAGCTTTTGGTTTTTCAATCAGTGACGCGAATAGATGAAGGTCACGAACACCTTGCGATCCTCCGGTTTTTTCTACTATCGCATAATGGAGGGCTAGTACCTCAATATCTTTCGGATAATGTGTCCTCATTACCTTTTGGCTAAAGCTTCGAGTGTCGTACGGTACTCTTCAATGAAATCGTTAGTCCAACTTACGAACTCTTTGGAAAGTGTCGCTTTCTTGGGAAGCACGACAAAACCACCAATCTTCTTGTCAGATATCACTTCGACATCGCCGTTAGTTTCGAACCCGAACTCTTCGAGCTCTTTTGGAGGGAGACTCACTCCGCGAGAACTGCCGATCTTGAGTAATTTTTGTGTCATGATTGAATAGTTAGGGGAATTTACCTTTGAATCCGAACACCCTAGAATTAGATCCCATGGAAAATTT
>JBBUBG010000127.1:0-1689 GCA_038058345.1 Patescibacteria group bacterium
TTCTGCAATAATAGGTCACCTGCTATCAATAGTTTTAGAGGCGAAAATGAATTTGGCGAAAAAATGGATTTGAATAACCGAGGTGAGGCGATTGTTCGAATTCATGTCTTTGTGCTTATGTCTAATCATTTTCATTTTTTGATTGAGCCACTAGATGACGACGCCATGTCTATATTTATGCATAAGTTAGGTACTGCCTATACAATGTATTTCAATAAAAAGAATAAGCGAGTAGGCTCATTATTCCAAGGGCCATTTAAGGCAATAGAAGTCGAAACAGATTCTTACTTTCAATATTTACCTTATTATATACATCTGAACCCCTTGGATTTGTTTCAGCCATCGTGGCGCGAACAAAAGATATTAGATCCTAAAAAAGCCATGACTTTTCTAAATAATTATAAATGGTCAAGTTATTCGGATTATTCAGGTAAGAATAATTATCCGTCTTTAATCTATAAGGATTTATTGGTCGATGTGCTTGGTGGCCCCGTAGAGCACGAAAAGGGAATGCGGGAGTGGCTAAAATCGATGTCTTTTGAGAGCATAGAGGGAATGAGTTTTGAGTCTAGGTTGGATTTCTAACTGTGCGAGGCTAAGCCTCGCACAGTTCCACAAAGGGCTGTTCGTTTTTTGTGGTAAAATAGCTGGGTACTTTTTAAAAAATCCCCGAGAGATGAACAAAAAATATCCGAAGATAGATTTTTCCATAAATAAGGAGAACGACAGAGTTGTGGTTAAGGCGTTTAAGTTTTCTGAAAGGATGTTAGGCATGCCACTCGCTTTTCTTTCAGATAAAAAATTTGATGATTCTAGGGAGGAGCTAGCCCTCGCTTATATGGATGATTTTTACACTCGCCATGAGAAGGAGATTGAGGCAGATTTACAGAACACAAAAGCTGAATGGGAGAAGATCGAGGGCTACTTTTTTGCAGAAGTAGATCGCATTTTCGGTGGGTACGCGTGGCCGGAAGGGAATTACACTGGCTACCTTTCGATCCGGAGTACTTTTCCGAGATGGATAAACAAAAAAACTTTTACTTTCCCTTTTGTGGCGAGCTGGCTCTCGAACAGGCGGAACCCGATAAGAACGATCGCACACGAGATGTTGCACTTCATTACCTATCCGTATCTTAAGGAGAAACACGGACTCCTGTCGTCAGAGAGTGGCAGTGAAGATAATACATTCTGGCAATTTACCGAAAACCTGAATGTTTTGATTGAGAATAGCCTCGGGTGGAGTGAGATATCAAAAGGGCGAAAAAGTTTCCCATATGATAACTGCAAAGAGCAATACAATAAAATGAAAGAAATTTGGGACAAAAATCAGGATTTGGATAATCTGGTGGTGAAGATTTTCAACCATGGTTAGAGTTCAACTCTAACCATGTGGCTAGGGGAACCCTAGACAAAACATAGGAATGAAAAAGCCCCGCATTGTCTCTCGATAGAGACAATGCGGGGCTTCGGGGTTTTGACGGCTATCCTTTTCCGCCGTCAGTGGTGGTGGTGGTGGGGTGGGTGTATTCGTACCACCCCCAGAAAACGTAGACCCTTTCCTTGGCTGTGCAGCCGGAGTTTCCGCCAGCACAAGCAAGGAGGAGTGCGAGGACGAGTCCGCGGCGAAGGGCTGCTAGTACTTCCAAATTTGCCACCCCCCGGTGCAGCCGGTGAGGGCGGACGAGAGGA
>JBBUBG010000128.1:0-8832 GCA_038058345.1 Patescibacteria group bacterium
AAATTAATATGTAACAAGTATACCATACCCCATTAAATAATGCAACCTCGGGGTATCCTTCATTGACTTTCTAGCGAGACTGCGGTATGCTACCCGTCAAGAGTTTAATGTTTATCTTGAGCCAGTAGGAGAGCGAAAGTGAACCTAGTAACTTAAAGAGAAGAACAGTAAGCTTGGTTATTAGTAAAGTATTTGCTCAATTTATATGGCAAAGAAGTTATACGTAGGGGGTCTCCCTTACAGCACTGACGATCAGGCCCTTCAGACTGCTTTTGCAGCTGCCGGGACAGTTGTGTCAGCCACAGTTATCTCCGATAAGATGACAGGCCGATCAAAAGGCTTTGGATTCGTGGAGATGTCAACCGACGAGGAAGCGACTCGAGCAATCGAAATGTTTGATAACAAAGATTTCGATGGCCGATCAATTCGCGTCAATGAAGCCCGTCCAATGGAGCCTCGTGCTCCTCGCTCTGGAAACGGAGGTGGCTACGGTGGCGGAAATGGAGGTGGTCAGCGCAGAGATTTCGGTGGTGATCGAAATTCACGATCTTGGTAATACTAGGGTTGTAGAAACAAAGAAGGTGCCCGCAGAGCGGGCGCCTTCTTTGTTTGTCAAGTTTGCGGGCTCATTAGGCGGGAGTATAATGTGGGCATGATGAAGATAAATATTGTTTGTAGGGGAATGGAATCAACAGATGCCTTGACGGCATATGTTGACAAGAAGATGTCGCATCTTGAGCGTTTTTTGGATAAGTCTGATTCTGTAATTGCTCACGTTATTATCGGAAAGACAACTCATCATCACAAAGAAGGTGATGTGTATTTAGCAGAAATGGAGCTACGTCTTCCTGGAGTTAATCTTTTCGATAAAGTAACAGGAGAAGATCTATATGCAGCAATCGACGAGTTAAAAGATTCAATGGAGCGCGAGATTGTAAAAAATAAGGATAAGAAAAGTGATCTAGGAAAAGATGGAGGAAGAGAATTAAAACAAAAAATTCACGAAAATGTGGAATAAAATAACTTACGTTGTTGTTGCGTTAACTGTCGTCTTCGCTGTTTTTGTTTTTTTAAAAAATAGTAATGAAAAAAAAGATATGGTTATTTTGAAGACGAATCTCGGAGATATATCGCTCGAATTATTTACTGACAAGGCTCCCAAGACCGTCGCTAATTTCTTGAAATTGGCAAAAGAAAATTTCTACGATGGAACCAAATTTCACCGAGTTATTAAGGATTTTATGATTCAGGGAGGCGATCCAAATTCAAGACTTGCGGATTGGTCTACTCATGGAACTGGTGACCCTGGCTATAAATTTGAAGATGAACAGAGTGGCGTAAAACTTGTTCGCGGAGTACTTGCCATGGCAAATTCTGGTCCAAACACAAATGGCAGTCAGTTCTTTATTATTACCGCAGCTGAAACTCCGTGGTTAGATGGCAAGCATACGGCTTTTGGGAAGGTTATTTCTGGAATGGATATTGTTTTGAAGATTGACTCTGTTGAAGTAGATCATTCGCGAGGGGATCATCCAATTGAGGATGTTGTGATTAATTCGATCGAGATAAAATAGATAAAGTAGAATATAAAAAACCACTTGGACGCCCGGCGTCCAAGTGGTTTTTGTTTAGAGAGAACTCTTTTTGAATTCGGTCAGCGAGGTTTTCTTTTTTCCCGCTGGGATAACGATGTTTCCCGGTAGAAGTTTTAATCTGATTAACTTTCCATTTTTGTCTATGATTTCTGAAAAGGTTCCAGGGTTTTGACTTAATGCCTGAATGATTCTTTCCGCTTCAGGTGTTCCAATTTTTTCTGGAGAGATTCGACCGTCTTCATTCGTGAATTTTTTTGTATAGGTTGCTTTTTCGTGATCCTGATCCTTTGTTTTAATTTTACCTGCAATCCAGTCTGGAATTATTTGTGCAAGCAATTCTCCTCCGACACACGCGAGGTCTTCTTCTAGTTTTTCTGCCGTGATGGATTCATCTATAATATCGTACTCTTCGCTTGCCACGATCGGGCCATGATCCATTTTTTCATCAAGTAGCATTATTGATACTCCTGTCGTCTTGTCTCCTGCTAGAATTGTTGATTGGACAGGCGAGGCTCCGCGATATTTTGGTAAAAGTGAAGGATGGACATTGAGTGTGCCATGCATCGGAATGTCGAGAATTGCTTTCGGTATAATTTTCCCGTAGGCAGCTACAATAAATATATCCGGCTTGTTTGCTCCTAGTATGTTGATTGCCTCATCTGCGGAAAGGGAGCCAAATTGCAAAATCGGAATAGAGCGTTTTTGTGCCCACAATTTAACTGGCGGTGGAGTCATTTCTTGTCCACGGCCAGCTCTTTTGTCTGGAGCTGTTACGATAAGAGCTGGAGTTATTCGCGCTAATTCGAGCTCTTCAAGGACGTGAATTGCAAAAGTCGGTGTTCCAAAAAATACAATTTTAGGTTGTGGTACTGGTAAAACCTCATGAATATCCCACGCGTTATCTACAAAAAGAATTCAGTCGAGGTGGTCTACTTCGTGTTGGTAGATTTCAGCAAGGAGCCCTGTTGCACCACGAGTGAATTTTTTCCCAAATTGATCATAAGCAACGATCGTCACTTTTTCGCTTCGCTTTATCTTTCCAAATTGATTTCGCACCGAAAGACATCCTTCTTCGAGTGTTGGTTTTTCGGACGATGCTCTCGTTATCTTTGGATTAATATAAACGAGTGGACCTGTCCGATCTTCCCTCTCAAAAACAGAAGGTGCAACAATAAATATTCGGAGTGAGATTCCGACTTGCGGAGCAGCAAGACCAACTCCGTCTGATTCCTTCGCGAGAGTCAACTTCATTGATTCAACAATTTCCTCAATTTTTTTTGATTTTATTTCATCAAGGGGAATAGCCACTGCTTTTTCTCGCAGAACCGTATTCTCTAGCTGAACGATTTCTTTCATATATTTCTAATCTAGCATTTCGTTATGCTATAATCTAGGAAGCATGAAGATAGAAGTCGAGTTAATAAAAAAGTATGTCAGGGCCGCTAACTATTTATCGGCGGCTCAAATTTATTTGCAGGACAATTTTTTAGCTGAAAGGAAGTTGAAATTTGAGGATATCAAGCCAAGACTATTGGGGCATTGGGGTACATGTCCGGGAATAAATTTCGTCTATGCCAATTTGAATAATCTTATCAAGAAGCACAAGGCCGAGATGATTTTTGTACTTGGGCCAGGGCATGGTTTTCCTGCGATTCAAGCTAATCTTTTCATGGAAGGAACTCTCGCAAAATATTATCCAGAAGCTACTCAAAATGTTGCAGGACTCGAATACATCATTAAGAATTTCAGCTGGCCTTACGGATTCCCGAGTCACAGTAATCCAGGTGCTCCGGGAGTAATTTTGGAGGGAGGCGAGCTTGGATATTCTCTTTCAACTTCCTATGGTGCTATTTTGGATAATCCTAATCTTATCGCGGCTTGTTTGGTGGGCGATGGCGAAGCCGAGACTGGGCCGACTGCAACAGCATGGCACTTAAATAAATTTATTAGTCCAAAAATAAATGGTGCGGTACTCCCGATTCTCCACCTTAATGGTTACAAGATTTCTGGCCCAACTATTTTTGGAAGAATGAGCAACAAAGAATTGAAGTCGTTGTTTTACGGATATGGTTATGCTCCGGTCGTTGTGGAAGGAAGCGACATCTACGAAAAGATGCATGAGGTAATGGAGGCATCGTATCAGAGTATTCAGAAAATCTGGAAAGAAGCCCGCGAGGAGGGTAGGGAGATTATCGCGCCAAGATTCCCAATGATAATTCTGAAGACAGAGAAGGGTTGGACGGGAATTAAGAAACTGCATGGACAGAAGATGGAGGGAAATTGCTCTTCTCATCAAGTAGTGGGGCCAAATGCTAAAACAGATAAGGTAGAATTAAACGCAATTAGTAAGTGGCTGACGTCGTATAATTTTAGTGAATTATTTTCTGATGCGGGAGGCTTTACAGATGAGATTAAGAATCTGGTGCCAGAGGTGGATTTACGAATGGGAGATAGTAAATACACGATGGGGGGACCTAAGATTAGAAAAGATTTAATTCTTCCATCGGTAGAGCAATTCTCCGAAGCTGCACCAATTCCGGGAACGGTCGGCTCGAGTAGCATGCGTCGTGCCGGAGAATTTTTGAATGAAGTTTTTAAATTAAACAAGAGTCGGGGTAATTTTCGTCTTATGTCTCCGGACGAAACTTATTCCAATAAGCTAGATAAAGTTTTTGAGACCACCTCCCGGGCTTTTGTCTGGCCAATCAAGAAATGGGATAAGGATTTATCTCCCGAAGGCCGAGTTGTGGAGATGTTATCCGAGCATTCATTGCAGGGACTTGTTCAGGGATATATTTTGACCGGCAGACACGCTGTTTTTGCTTCGTATGAAGCATTTATTCAAATTGTTTCTAGTATGGTTGATCAATATGCTAAGTTTCTAAAAGTAGCAAGAGAGACTTCCTGGCGCGGTGATATAGCCTCATTAAATTATATGCTGACATCGTCTGGGTGGAGACAGGAGCACAATGGATTTTCTCATCAGAATCCGGGATTTATTTCTAACATGCTGTTGAAGAACGGATGTTTTGTTCATGTTTATTTTCCGGCAGACGGTAATAGCACGTTGGCGGTATTGGAAAAATGTTTGGCTTCAAAAAATGAGATAAATATAATCGTGGCGGGAAAGACCCAAGAGCCGAGATGGCTTACTCCCGAGCAGGCAAAAAAGGAGCTTGCTGTCGGATTATCAATTTGGGATTTTGCGTCAGAATCGGAACCGGATATTGTGTTTTCTTCTGCTGGTGATTATTTAACCAAGGAGTCCTTGGCTGCGATTGATTTGTTGAAGCAAGAGGCACCATGGATAAAAGTGAGATATGTAAATATTTTGGAAATTTCTTCTTTGGGAATTGGTAATTCCGAGTGCAAGGCGCCAGTCATCTTTAATGATTATTTCACTGCCGATAAATCCGTAATATTTAATTTCCACGGATATCCAGATACATTGAAGCAAGCGTTATTTGAGAAACAAGATGGAAAAAGAAAATTTTTCGTTCATGGATATATAGAGAATGGGTCAACGACGACACCTTTTGATATGCACATAAGAAACAAGACGAGTCGTTATGATCTACTTAAAGAGGCGGTCGACGAGCTTTCGCGATTGGGAAAATTAGACAAAAATAAAGCGAGTGAGATTAAGCACAAATATGACAAGAAGCTGTCAGACCATGGAGTCTTTATTAGAGAGCACGGAGTCGACCCCGACGACATAGAAAATTGGCAATGGAAGCGAGGTTAAATTAATATATTCACATGCGCAAGGCCCAAAATAATTTTGCTTTCATAGATAACACCAATATTCATAAGGGCATCAATATGCTTGGATGGAAATTGGATTTTTTAAAGTTTCGTAGATTATTATCGGAGCGGTATGGGGTGGTACGTGCGTATATGTTCATGGGTTATATGGCTGGCAATCAAGATATGTATCGAGATTTCCAAAATATGGGCTATACCATAATTTTTAAACCGACCCTGGTAAACAAAGATGGCAAGGTCAAGGGTAATTGTGATGCTGAATTAGTTTTGCAGGCGATGATTGATTTAAATGAATACAATAAGGCAGTAATCGTAACGGGCGACGGGGATTTTCAGTGTCTCGTCAAACACCTAAGGAAGATTCACAAGTTGGGTTACGTTATTAGTCCAAATAGAAAGTGGTGTTCAATATTGTTAAAACGCGAAGCTCGGGGAAGTCAAGTATTTATTGAAGAAATGCAGTTGAAATTAGGGTTGATATAAAAAGGGCCCCTTCTGGGACAGAACCCAGAAAGGGACCTTTTCATATTGATAGAATCATTATAGTCAAAATAAATCAAAAGTCAATGAATAAAATTCTAATAGTAAATACAGGTAGTGATTCACATAAATACGCTCTCTATGGGGAGGGGATACAGGTTGCTCGTTTTCATTTTGAAAGGGAAGACGCTGGTTTTGTTGTTAGGGTGAAGTCCGGGAATAAAGATGAGAAATTAGTAATTTCTGCTGAAGATTATCAGTCTCCAGTCGTGCTTGTTTTTAAAATATTAATAGATAAAAAAATAATTTTAGATAGTAGTGAAATTTCGCTGATCGGAATTAGAATCGTTGCCCCTGGAGAATATTTCTTGACTCATAATATTATTGATGATCAGTATTTATTGAAATTGAAAGAGGCGAAACAAAGTGCGCCTTTACATATTGAGTCGATAATTCGTGAAATTGAACAGCTTAGTAAAATATTGCCAGGGGTGAAAATAGGCGGAGTGTCTGATTCAACTTTCCATCAAGGATTACCAGAAGTTGCCCGAAGGTATGCTATTCCCGAAAAAGATTGTGTTGATTTTAGTATATACAGGTATGGATATCATGGGATTTCCATCGCATCGATTGTGCGAAAAATTGAGCTTTTGTATGGGTCAGTTCCAGAAAATACCATAGTTTGTCATCTAGGGAGCGGATCTAGTATTACAGCTTTGAAGAATGGTAAGAGCGTAGATACTTCGATGGGATTTACCCCACTTGAAGGCTTGCCGATGGGTAGCCGTGTTGGGAACATTGATCCAGGGGCAGTCATAGCTCTTGGTCAAAAGAAGGAATTAAATTTTGTAGAGCTAGAAAAGTATTTTAATAATGAATGTGGTTTGCTCGCGCTTTCAGGTTCGACAAAAGATATAAGAGAGCTAATTGCGCTTGAAAATAAAGGAGACAAAAGGGCGAAGCTTGCTCTTGATTCTTTTGCTTACAATATCAAAAAATATATTGGTTCGTATATAGCTGTGCTTGGAGGACTTAACCTACTTGTTTTTACTGCGACAATAGGGGAGAGGTCTAGTATTATGCGTGAGAGAATTTGCTCTGGCCTCGGCGGTCTCGGTTTAGTTTTGGATAGAAATAAAAATGATTTGATGATAGATACGGATGGTGAAATAAGTGACGATTACACACAAATTAAAATTGCTGTTATTTCCACGGACGAAATGGGGGAAATTAAAGAAGCTCTTCTGGGTCAACAACTATTTTAAACTTTGGGCGGAGATCAGAAAGAATCGCTAAAATTTTTGGATGAGGCCAATCTGCTCTCGGAAGGCGCAGGAGTAGATGCATTCTTTCTCTGCCTTTAATTCTTGGGATGAACGCTGGGTAAATTGTCGGACTCCATTCCTCAAGGGCCTTTTCTAGTGAGGACATATCTGAATTTACCTCATCTTTTTCACCTTCCCGTGTGATTTTAATGTATAAAGCAAATGGCGGATAAAAAGCTTTCTTTCTTTCGACTAAATCTTCACGGATAAAATCGGAAACTGTTCCGCGAGAGAGATGCTCGAAAACCTTTTCATTTGGATGCCTTGTTTGAACTAGCATATATTTTTCGGTTTTCATTCGTAGGGAAATAAGTAGTCGAAAAATTCTTTCCCGAATACGAAAGTCCGGGATCGTGAAAAGATTATCGATATGTCCAACTACGGTTGCTTCGACTGGCTCATCCAGGTACGCAAGCGCCATTTCTGTTCCGAGCAGAACGGCTCCTTTTGTTTTATAAAAAAGATCAATAACCTCGCGGGCCTTTTTGTGAGTTGTTACGGCGTCGCTGTCTAGTCGCATAAGAATAAGGTTTGGAAAAAGCTCTCGAATATGTGATTCAATCTGCTCGATTCCGATCCCTAGTGGTACAAGTTTCCAGCTTGCGCAAACTCCACATCTCATGTCTGCATCTTTTGTCTTTCCGCATTTGTGGCAAATGTAGAGATGTCCAGAATGAAGTACGAGCGGTGAGGCACATTCCTTGCATGAAATTTCGTGTCCACAATCTCCGCAAACAGTTGTTGGGGCAACTCCACGCCTCGAGGCAAAAATGAAAGTTCTGCCGAGAGATGCCTGGTTTCGGGTGAGAATTTCGCGGAGTTCCTTACTCAAGGTGTCTATCCGATGCTTGTGCTTATATGGCTTCATATCAACAACCATAAGCTTTGAGTTTCCTTGAAGTCTTGTTTTTAGTGGAGCAATAGGTATAAATTTACCAGCTTCTTTTTCTGCAATTAGTTCTGCTCGCAGAAGGATGTCGCCTAGTATTAGTTTTGAAAAAGATCGCTTTGCATAAATTGCGGCAAAATGTCTGATGTCAAAATATGGCCGAGTATTAGAGCGATAAGCACTGGAACTTTCCCGGTCGACAATAATTGCACCGAGGTCTACCCTTGGTATGGAAAGAAAATGTGGAGTGGCGATAATTAATAATGGTCCCTCTTTTGTCGCTGCTTCTGTATATTTTTCTTGGAGCTCTTTTTGTGAAAGGGCGCTGGAGAGTGCGATTGTGTACGGCTCAATTCCTTTTTCGAGGTGTGGAAGAAATTTTTCAATATCAGCTATTGTCGGAAGCGCAAAATAAACTGAATGTTTTTTTGCAAATTCTTCACGGATTAAACTTTTATAGAAACCAATTCTTTCAGATTCATCTGCCTGCAAAATATAATATTCACCAGCAAGTTCTGGATCTTGAGATTTTATAATCCTGTCGCTGTTTGCCAGACCCTTAAAACTTTGAAGAATAATTTCTGGGACGAGAGCTCTGATAATCGAGCCAGTTCCTCCAGCGTAGTATTGCGCAGTTTCTTCTGCTGATTTGATAAAACTTTCAGTAAAAAGAGTTCTAGGCAAAGTGTTTCCCGCCTTTTTTGTCACAAAAGACGCGCTTCTGATTGCTTGTTTGAGATCTGCGACTGGTTCAACCTTAACAACAAGGGCAATAACT
>JBBUBG010000129.1:0-2358 GCA_038058345.1 Patescibacteria group bacterium
TGTTCAATTGACCACAGCAACCAAGGCATGGTGCGTAGATAGTTCTGGTGTCGCAAAAGAGGAGACTGTTGCAGATACCCAACTTGGATTGAGTGGGGCTATCTCAACCGACAAGTGTCTATAGTTTCGGTCTAAATCCCCAAGGTCTACCCTTGGCAGATTTGTCTAGAGATTTGTTTGTAAATCCATTTCTCTAAACTCCCAACACTCCCCAAAAACCACCCGATCCCCCCGATCCGGTGGTTTTTGCTTTTATCCACACCACAAACAATGGCCGAGGGTTCCCCTCGGCCAAAATGGTGTGTTATTATTACGAGATGGAAAGGAAAATAGAATTCTCTACGGACGAGTATTATCATGTTTACAATCGTGGAGCTGATAAGAGGATAATTTTTACTAATAATGGAGATAGGGATCGCTTTCTCAAACTTTTATTTTTATGTAATGGAACGGAAGCAATTAGAATGAACAGAACTGGCCGAGGGTTCCCCTTGGCCAATGAGGTTAATCGAGGGAATAGGCTTGTTAGTATTGGAGCATACACTCTGATGCCGAATCATTTTCACCTTCTCCTAAAAGAACTGGATGAGGGTGGAATTAGTAGATTTATGCTGAAACTTACGACTGCGTATTCGATGTATTTTAATAAGAAATATGAGCATAGTGGGGTACTATTCCAGGGAGCCTTTAAGGCCGAGCATATCGATAATGATCGTTACCTTGAATATATTTTTTCTTATATTCATCTCAATATTATTAAGTTGATTCAGCCTGATTGGAAAGAGCGAGGCATCTTAGACATAAATGGTGCACAAAAAAATCTTACTACTTATCCTTATTCGAGCTACGTTGATTACTTGGGGAGTAATCGCAAGGAAGGGGCTATCTTAAATAAAGAGGATTTTCAAGAATATCACAAAACAGGAGAGGAGATGAATGCTGATTTGCTTGATTGGCTTAGTTACTCAAAAGACCAATAAAATATAGGGGATAAATGGCCGAGGGTTCCCCTCGGCCAAACGAGAGATGGTGTTATGATAAAGAGATGTTTGATCTGATCGGGGTTTTTGTTTTTTTGTTGGGGCTGATTGTTGGGAGTTTTTTGAATGTTGTTATTTATCGTTACAATACGGGGCTTTCTATGGCGCGCGGGAGGTCGATGTGTCTTTCTTGCGGGAAAACCCTTCGGATTTTCGAGCTCGTTCCAGTGCTTTCTTTTTTGATGCAAAAAGGGAAATGCTCCATATGTCTCATTAAACTTTCTTGGCAATATCCGGCAGTTGAGCTCACGACAGGAATTCTTTTTACTATTGCGTTCCTTTTGGCTGTAAGTATTCAAGCAATGATTTTTTGGTGGATTGTATTTTCGCTTTTTGTTGTCATCTCGGTTTACGATTTGCGACATATGATTATTCCCGACGGTCCGGCTTACGCGCTGATTGCACTTGGTTTTGTGCGGGCATTAGTGGACTCTCGCCCCGAGGATTTTATTTCCGCCTTCACGATCGCAGGTTTTTTTGCAATTCTTTGGCTTGTGTCTGGCGGTCGGTGGATGGGTTTCGGAGATGCAAAGCTTAGTCTTGGCATCGGTCTTCTTCTTCCTTTTTCGATAAATATTACCGCGATTGCGTACGGTTTTTGGGCTGGCGCAATAATTTCAATCGGACTGATGATTGCAAAAAAGGCAAATCTGAAATTTTCATCGGAAATCCCATTCGCGCCATTTTTGGTGCTTGGGGCTGTCCTCGCTTTTCTTTTTCCATTTACACTGCTTCCGCTATGATTTTAAATAATTTTAAAAAAGGTTTTACAGTAGTCGAGCTTATGGTTGTTACTGCAATTTTTGCGTTGATGTCTTCGATTGCAATTGCTAATTATCCCTCTTTCACTACGAGACTTTCTCTTGAACTTCTTGCTCACGACATTGCCTTAACTATTCGCCAGTCGCAGGTGTACACATTGGGTGTAAAAGCACTTGCCGGTAATTTCCCAAGTTGGGGAGTACATTTCGAAGCAAGTGATGCCAAACATTTTATCCTTTTTGCCGACAAAAATGGCAATGCTGTTTACGACAAAGGAGACGATTGTGGAGGCGCAGATACGGAATGTCAAACAAAATACACAGTGCAGGGATTGAATGAAATTACGCAACTTTGCGGAAAATATGGAATAAGTTATGTCGTTAAACATTGTACAGATTCAGGAGCGCTAATTATTTCGTATCTCGATGTAGTTTTTAGGCGCCCAGATCCTGACGCACTCTCTTCAAGTAATCAATATGCACCACCAAAGAAATATTCAGATGCATATATTAAAGTGCTTGGAGTAGAGGGGAGATATAGTTATATTTATGTTACG
>JBBUBG010000130.1:0-5191 GCA_038058345.1 Patescibacteria group bacterium
AAAGCCCGCTTGCAAGCGGGCTTTTATAATTGTGCCACCGAAGCAAGCAAACTGCTTTGGCTTAAATAGACTTCACTCGGAGATTTGCCATTTTCTCTTTGTTTATCTTTGGCAGCTTAAGCGTAAGAAGCCCGTGTTTTTCTATTGCTTCAGCATCTTCGGGTTCAACTTCGACTGGCAGGATGATTGTCCTTGAAAACGATCCCCAGTAAAGCTCTTTGTGAAAAAAATCATCTCCATGCGACTCGTGGGTTTCTTTCCTGTTTCCGCGTATCGTTACCATTTCTCTTGTGATTGTAATGGCAAGGTCTTCTGGTTTTACACCAGCCACCATTGTTTTTATAATGATTGCGTCTGTTGTTTGATACATATCAACCGGAAGTTCTCCTTCACTATTTTCCTCCTCAATCCATCCCTCTTTTTTATCCCCAACAACTAACTCATCAGGCATTTTCTCGTCGAAGTCAGAGGGATTAGATGCCCCAGTTAATCTTTGAAAGAAAGAGAGTTTGTTTTTTTTCATATTTTTTACGGACGGATTGTTTTAGCTTTTTCAAAAAAAAGTATCAAGACTATTACGCATACCCAAACTAGTGAAAGTGTTATTGCAAGTGCGCTACCACTACCGTCAATTATAAAAAAATTAAATGCAGTATGCAATGCTGTCGCACCGATTATTCCAAATATAACGGCAAGCCTCCTTGTTGTTTTTCCGTGATAAAAAGCGAGGGCCATTGCCCCTCCGACAAATGCCGATGAGACAATATGCAAAAGAGACGCTCCGACAAATCTTACATTTCCAATTAGAAATCCGGCCAATTCACCCTGTGCTCCAATTGTCTTAATTAGGAACAGAACATTTTCTGTTGCGGAGAAACCAAGCGAAGCGGTGATTAGGTAGATGAGCGCATCAATTGGTTCGTCAAAATCTTTTGTTTTGAATGCGGTAAAGTGAGCCGCTCCGTATTTTGATGTTTCTTCAATTAAAGCCCACGCTATTATCAAGGCAAGACCTCCTGGGATAATGTCCCTGGCTAGCCATTCGAGAGGAAGAGCAATTGCGGTGGAGGCGGCACCAGCAATGAATGTCCAGAAAATAAGCCAGCGAGGTTCAGGGTGATTCGCATCTTCCCTAAGCCAAAACCAAAGCCAAAAAAGCGCAGGCAAAATACCTCCCACGAGAGAATAGAGGAGAAGATGACTATTTGTTGTAAATAAAGATTCTAGAACTTCGGCCATCTGGTGGTGGCGAGTAAAGATCCTTTCCCAAATTGAAATGACCCCCATGCTTCTTCTGTGACGAACGGCATAAATGGATGAAGGAGGGTGAGAAGTGTCTCCCAGGCTGAAAGTAACATCCATGTTGCACCAAGGTCATTTGCTCGGTCTTTACTCTCCTCAATAATTTTATCAGCAAAGCTGTGCCAAGTGAAATGATAAAGTTTTTCAGCTGCCATGTAGAGGCGATAATTTTCCAGATCATCAGTAACTTCACTCTTTAGTTTGTTTACTTCATCAAGAATAAATTTATCTTCGGAAGAAAGTTCTGGGGGGTTATTTTTGTCAAAATCAAAACCTTCACTTCGCATTAAAATATAGCGTGAGATATTCCAGATTTTATTTGAGAAATGCTTGTAGCCTTTAATCCTATCCTCCGCAAGTGCGAGTGATGTTCCCGGGGTATTTCCAACGACAACGCCCATCCTGAATGCGTCGGTTCCGTATTTACTTGTAAGGTCAAGGGGATTAATAACATTACCCTTAGACTTACTCATCTTTTGACCTTTTGCATCAAGGACTAAGCCGTGGAGATATACGGTCTTGAATGGAAGTTTGTTTGTAATGTAAAGACCGAGCATGAGCATTCGCGTCACCCAGAAGAAAATTATCTCACCGGCAGTTTCCATTAGGTTTGTAGGATAAAAAGTTTCGAAATCTTTATTGGAAGGAAAGCCGAGGGCGGCAAAAGGCCACTGTCCACTAGAGAACCAGGTGTCGAAAGTATCATTATCCTTACGTAATTCCTTGCTACATGTCGGACAAGTTGTGAGTGCATCCTCGAGATCAACAAATCCCGTATCACAGGAATCGCACAATTTTGCAGGTATTGGAATTCCCCAAACTATCTGACGCGAAATATTCCAATCTACAATTCCCTCAAGCCAGTGGGTAGTAATTTTTTCATAATGAGAAGGAATATAGGTTACTTCACCAGCTTTTATTTTTTCGAGGACTTTCTCTGCAAGAGGCTTCATTTTAATAAACCACTGACTCTTTACTTGAGGCTCTATGAGGGTGTTGCATTTGTAGCAGGTGCGAACAACGTGTTTATAATTAGAATCAATTTTTTCAACTAGACCTTTTCCTTGCAATTTTTCAATAATCTTTCCACGAGCTTCTCCAATTTTCATTCCAGCAAATTTGCCAGCTATCGGAAGGAGTTTTCCTCCTTCGTCTATGATCTGCTCTTTGTCTAGATTGTGCCTGGATGCGATTTCGAAGTCAGCTGTGTCGTGCCAGGGAGTGATTGTCATTGCTCCTGTTCCAAAGGCCATATCAATTGCCGAGTCTTTGATAATTGTTGCGGTTATTGGCCCATTTATCCATTCAAGCTCGATTTTTTGACCATCTTTGAATTCCATATATCTTGCATCATCGGGATGCATGACAACGTATTTATCTCCAAATTTAGTTTCTGGTCTAGTTGTGGCGATTACAAAAGGGCCATATCGAAGGTAATAGAGAGGATCATTTCGTTCCTCGTCCTTGATTTCGAGATCAGAAAAAGAGGTACGATGCTTTGGACACCATGAGATTATTCTTTTACCGCGGTAGACCAGGCCGTCCTTGAAAAGTTTTTCAAATGTTCCGTAGACAGTTTTTATAATATCTGGATCAAGGGTAAATTTCAGGCGAGACCAGTCGCACGAAGCGCCTATGCTTCTTATTTGTGATAAAATATTTTTAGAATTTTCGAGAGTGAAATCTAGAATTTCTTGATATAAAACTTTTGGATCCATTCCGAAACGGGAGCGTCCCTCTTTTTCCAGTTTTTTTTCATAAACAACTTGAGTCTCGAATCCTGCATGGTCGAGTCCGGGAAGCCAGAGAGTCTTGAAGCCGTTCATTCTTTTGAATCGAACGATGATATCTTCGACTGTCATAACCAGTCCGTGACCAGCATGAAGTGAGCCGTTTGCGTTTGTCGGTGGCATAATCAAGGTAAAAGTTTTACCGTGATTTTTGTTGGTTTTTGGATCGTTTGCCCACTCGCTTTGGTTGTCGGGCGAGAAAAAGCCAGCATCCTCCCACCTCTTGTAAATACGAGGTTCAACCTCGCTCGGTTCGTAGGGCTTTAAGAATTTAGGATCCATCTATCAATCTTATCAATCATTTTAGGGCTTTGCCAGTGAGTCAGAGGAGGGAGTCCTTATTGATTAAAGCGATAGGTTTCCATTCGCGGAGAAGTCGAAGTGAGGGAGGTCGCCAGATTTAATTCGTACATAAGCAGCGATTGCGATCATTGTTCCGTTGTCGGTTGATAATTTGGTTGTTGTAAAAATGACTGGAGTTTCTGGTGTTTCGATTGCTGTTGTTTCAGTTAGTTTTTTTCGAAGGAATTTGCTTGCGGAAACTCCGCCTCCAACGATTATTATTCGCGCGTCATTTTGAATTGCGGCTCGAATAGTTTTTGTAACAAGCACCTCTGTTACGGCATCTTCAAATTCGCGCGCAACCTTGCGGATAAAATTTTCGTCACCAGTGTCTGTTCCGAGAATCTTTTGTTTTTCGAGGAAATATCGTACCGATGTTTTGAGTCCAGAAAATGAAAAATTATAATCGTCGGAATCAATCATGGGGCGGGGGAATTTGAATTCAAGCGCGGGAAGCTTCGCTTCACGCGCTTCCTCGGCTAATTTTCCGATAATGGGTCCCCCTGGGTAGGGTCGCCCAAGCATTATTGCAACCTTATCAAAAGCTTCACCCGCCGCATCGTCTTTTGTTGCTCCAATTTTTTGATATTTTCCAATATTTTTTGAAATAATAAGCTCTGTGTGCCCACCTGACACGAGAAGTCCGATCATTGGAAATTGTAAATTTGGCATGGATTTTCCACTTTCCGCAATGGCGGCAAGAAAATGTCCCTCCATGTGATTTATTGGATAGAGTGGCTTATTCCAAAGACAAGCAAGAGCTTTTGCAAAATTGACTCCGACCCAAAGGGCGGGCTCGAGCCCTGGTCCGGCAGTGACGGCAATTGCATCAATTTCTGGAACAGAATAATTTAGCAGCTCTTTATTGAATTCTAGCAGAACATCGAGTTCCCGTTCAAGAATTTTTTCGATTTCCCCCAACTTGGACGCCGGGCGTCCAAGTTGGGGGTCTTTTTTAAAATTAGCGTAATTTAGGGTTTTTAGGAGAGTCGGTACTAATGCTCGCTGGTGCTCGCGCTTGGCAAGATTTGGAACAACTCCTCCCCATTCTGCGTGGAGCGCGAGTTGGCTTGCTGTTGTTTCTGCAACTACGTGAAAACTTGGAGAATTGAGCTCTCCTTCGGCTTCGACAATAGCGATAGATGTCTCATCACAAGATGTCTCAATTGCAAGAATCCTCATGCGTGAACATTAGCAATAATATTTTAAAAAAGGAACGGGTGGGCGATTCCGAAGGAATCGCCCACCCGTGAACTACAGATATTTCTTCACCTCGTCCGCTAGGTCATTTAGATTTCTCACCCAACCGGTGGAGAGATTTCTAAGACTAGCTGGGCAATCCCCAATGGCTATTTTTGCACCGAGTGGTAGCTGCGCGAATGTATCCACATCGTTCCAGTCGTCTCCCGCGAAAAGGGTTTCTTCAAGCGGGATTCCGACAAGTCTCGCGAGGGTTTCGATTGCAAGATGTTTTCCAACAAACTTGCTACAAAAATCATACGCTCTGGTGTTGATCGTGTGTGTCACCCCAAATGGAATTAGGATCATTCCCTCTGATCCTTTTTTGGGCAGGATCGCGATTTTTGCCGTTTTTTCGTGAATTGCCAGATTTTGGAATTCACTAAATTTCGTGGTGACCTCGGCGATCGTTTGAATCGGCCATTTTTTGATCGATTCATTTGCCGTTCCTTCGGGAGAATACAGAATGTATTTTCCGTCAGAAAATCGGCAGAAACAGGCCATGTCGAGATGCTCGT
>JBBUBG010000131.1:0-2875 GCA_038058345.1 Patescibacteria group bacterium
AAGAGAACGTGACAGGACAGTAGTATTTAAAACTTTTGATACGGGGACTATTAAGATTATATATGTACAAGAAAAACTAGTCATAATTATCACTACTATTTGGCATAAAAAAATATGAAAATTAGCTACGATCAAAAAGCCGATGCACTCTACATTAAACTCCGCGAAGGAGCCTTTGTGGAGAACAAAGAAGTGAGCGAAGGTATGATTCTTGACTTGGGGGAAGAAAATACGATTCTTGGGATTGAAATTTTGAGTGCACGTGATCGGCTCACGATTGAAGGCCTCTCGCATATTGATATCCAGGTGCCAGTTGGAGTGCCGGCTCTCGTTTAAATTAGGGTTTACTAGTAGGCTACGTCCGGATCTACAACCGCCCCCTGCCTTGCCCTTCCGTAGCTCAACTTTATAGACTGGGGAAGTAGCACACAGGGTAGTCCTGTGTATTATCGAGTTCCATACACAGGACTACCCTGTGTGCTGATGGAGATTTATGATACTCTTGGTGGATGGAAAGAAAATTTAAATTTTCCGAAGATGAATTTTACCACGTGTATAATCGTGGCACCGACAAGCGTCTGATTTTTCTGGACGATGACGACCGCAATTATTTCCAGAAGTTGCTGTATCTTTCTAATAGTACAAAAAGAATTATTTTACGAGATTTGCCGAGCGGAGCGAGTGTCTATTCGATAAAACGAGAAGATACTTTTGTCGATATCGGAGCTTATACTTTGATGCCAAATCATTTTCACCTTTTATTATATGAAAAGAATGAAGGCGGGATATCGACTTTTATGGGTAAGTTAGGTACTGCGTATGCGATGTATTTTAATAAAAAATACAAACGCACCGGTGGTTTGTTTGAAGGTTCTTTTAAGGCAGTTCACGCTGATGAAGATGGATATTTGGAATATTTATTTTCGTATATTCACCTTAATTTGATAAAATTGATTCAGAAAGATTGGAAGATTGTGGGGATTAAAAATCTGGATGAGGCTCATTCGTGTCTGGATGGCTACCGCTATTCAAGTTACGGAGACTACGCAGGCAACGTGCGCGAAGAAGGTTTGATTTTAAATAAGGAAAGTTTTCCGGAATACTTTTTGGGGGCGAAAGACTTTAAAAAACTCACCGACGAGTGGCTCGAGTACGGATAAAAATTTAATGTGGACGGTAGCGTCGTCGCGAGTACACAGGGTAGTCCTGTGTACTGAACCCAGCACACAGGACTACCCTGTGTGCTGCAACATCGTATGCCTCTTCTGGGTGCTTGGTGTCGTGGCTTGGCAACAAAATATAAGATGTGTGAGACGGGCTATAAGCGACATCAGGAGACTAAGCGGTTTCGTCCGTTGCTCCACCAGTCTAATTCTTTTGAAGTTTAGGCGATGGTCATGATATAATAAATATAATGAAGTTGAAAAAAGATTTTGATACGTGGAATGAATTAAAAAAACAAACAAACGAGGAACTCCCGCGACTGTATACCGTGCGTGAGATTTGGTGGTGTCGTTTGGGTGTGAATATCGGGACAGAGCAAGACGGCGGGGAGACACTTTTCCTTCGGCCGGTTGTTATTGTCCGGTCGTTTGGAGCAAACGCCTGCTGTGTTGTGCCGCTCACGACTTCTTTGAAGAAACATTCCGTTCGTGTTCCAGTCGGATTGGTTCAAGGAAAGAACGCCTCGGCCAACATTTCGCAGATAAAGGTTGTAGATACACGGCGCTTGGTTGAGAAGATAGGTTTTTTGGATAAAGGAATGTTTGATGTTATAAGAAAAACCATCAGAAATTTATTCTGATGGTTTTTCTTACTTTCTCCCCCTTGCGGAGGTGAGGCCGAAGCCAACTGTACATGTATACTATCAAAATGAAATCATATTGTCAAATGAAATTATCCCCACCCACTACTCTCCTCCTTTTTCTACTGCTTGGATTTAGAGCCCCAACTCCCGCCCACGCTTCCATCATCCGCACTGCCCCCACCAACGGTCTTGTAGGCTATTGGAGTATGGATACAGGCACGATAAACGGGACGAAGGTAAGGGGTCTGTGGTATAATAAATCTCAATGAAGTCCACTGAAAACAACTATGCATTTATAGACAGCCAGAACTTGAATCTGGGCATTCAGAAATTAGGCTGGAAGCTCGATTATAAGAAATTCAGAATTTATCTTGCTGAAAAGTATGGTGTCAAAAAAGCATATATGTTTCTTGGTTTTGTTGCCTTGAATCAGTCGCTTTATGACAATCTTCAGGAAGCGGGTTTTATTTTGAAATTTAAACCGACAATTCCAGATGCTGATGGTAAAATCAAGGGAAACATCGATGCGGATCTTGTTTTGCGGGCGACACTTGAATTGAATGAGTACGATAAGGCGGTTGTCGTGTCGAGCGACGGTGACTTTTATTCACTCGTGCAATATTTGTACAATAACGGAAAATTAAAAGTTGTGCTAAGCCCGGATATTGAAAATTGTTCAAATCTACTTAAGCAAACAGCAAAGGAAAAGATATGGTTCATGAATGAATTGAGGGAGAAGCTGGAGTATAATAAAGAAAGGCACCGCGTAAGGACGAAACCTTACGCAGTGCCTCTCCCTAGAAATACATGATTAGTATACCAAACACACATATGAAGTCAAGTAAACTATATAAATATTTTCCGATACTCGCACTCCTGCTGTTTTTTAGCACAATAACCCCCGCCCACACCGCCACTATCCGCACTGCACCCACGAACGGCCTCGTAGGCTACTGGAGCATGGATACAGGCACAATAAACGGCGCGTGGGTTAGGGATTTAACGAACAAAGGTGGAAGAGGAACGATAGTGGGCGGAGTAACGCCAGTGAAGGGGAAGTTAAACCAG
>JBBUBG010000132.1:0-3343 GCA_038058345.1 Patescibacteria group bacterium
CAGAAGGTGTTCGGATTGAGGGGTGCGCGTAGGGAACTCGAACCGCCTATATTTATACATTTATTATTCATAATGTCAATCTTTTTTTAGCCCCCCAGCACACAGGGTAGTCCTGTGTAGTTTATCCACTTCCCCATTGAACGTTCGTTCTCTATAATTGAGGAATGAATCCGCGAATCGCTGAACGGGCAGAAAAAGTTGAATCTTTTTATAAAACAAAAAAGCGAATGCCCTCGTATTCCGAAATGGCTTTAATATTTGGCTTTTCTTCTAAAAATTCAGCGCATAAGATTGGAAGGGAGTTAATCGAGGCTGGGATCATCTCGCAAGACAAACAGGGCAAAATACTGCCAGGAGCTTTTTTTGGATCAGTACGGCTACTTGGGCGCGTTGAAGCTGGCTTTCCTAGCCCGGCAGAGGAGGAGCTCGCCGACCTTATGAATCTCGATGAATATTTGATCCAAAATAGATCAGCCACTTTCCTTCTCACGGTTTCAGGAGACTCGATGAAAGACGCCGGAATTCTTCCAAAGGATCTCGTCATTGCAGAAAGGGCGAGCGAAGCGCGATCTGGAGACATAGTAGTAGCAGAAATAGATGGCGCATGGACACTCAAATATTTTAAAAAAGACTCTCGTGGCCCACTTCTCTTACCTGCCAATTCCGCGTATGAGCCAATTCGTCCAAAAGAATCTTTTAGAATTGCAGCGATAGTCCGCGGAGTTGTTCGGAAATATCATTAAATGAGTCAAACAATATTTCACATCGATGGTGATGCTTTTTTTGCATCATGCGAACAGGCTCGAGATCCATTCCTTAAGGGAAAGCCTGTCGTCGTCGGAGCAGACCGGCGGATAGCGGCAGCAATGAGCTACGAAGCAAAAGCGCGAGGAGTGAAAAGGGCCATGCATATTGGAGAAATCAAAAAAATCTGCCCGGAAGCAATTATCCTCAATACAGATTTTGCCTATTATTCTCTTGTTTCCGAGGAATTTTACAAGATAGTAAAAAAAGAAACTGACGGGATTGAGTCATCCGGAATTGATGAATGTTTTGCTGTAATAAAAGAGAATGTCGGAGACGAAGAACTCGTTAAAATCGGGATGAGAATAAAAACTAAAGTGTCTCAAAAACTCGGGATCACAGTCTCTGTTGGAATTGCAAAAACAAAAGTATTGGCAAAACTGGGATCAAAATTCCAAAAACCAGATGGCCTAACTTTAATTAACGAATCAAACAGGCTTGATATTTTAGGAAAAACAGATGTCGGGAAAATATGGGGAATAGGATACGCAACAACTGAAAAAATTAAAAAAGATCGAATTAAAACAGCCCTTCAGTTTATAAGCCAAAGTGAGGGGTGGATAAAAAAATATTTTAATAAACCTACGGTTGAACTTTGGCATGAGCTAAACGGCCGAGTGAGACTCCCCTTAGGGGAGTCTCACTCGGCCGCCCAAAAATCAATCAGCAAGGCGCGTACTTTCATTCCAGCTACATCCGATAAAAATATTATCCTTTCTGAATTCGCTCGAAATATTGAAAACGCTTGCATCAAAGCTCGCAGGCACGAGCTACTTGTGGGGCAGGTAATTTTCTTCGTCCGCACCTCTAATTTCGAATCGAACAAAGTCCAATTTTGGCTTCCAATCGCAACGGCTTCACCCTCAAGCATCATCAAGCTCGCAAGAAAATCCCTTCCCTTCCTCCTTAAAAAGGGCTTCCGCTATCGGCAAACTGGTGTTGTGCTTTCAAATCTCACACCAGGAAAGGAACCTATCCCCGACTTATTCGACCTCTCTTCACACCAATTGAGGCTAACACAACTCCTCCACACCAGCGATAAAATCGATAAAAAATACGGAAAACACACGGTTTTTATAACAAGCAGTCTTCTTTCTCACAAGAAAAGAGCATCGGAAACTGAAAGTTATGCACCAAAAAATACCAGGCGGCTAAATTTGCCCATGTTTTCCGGCACCCTCCTGCCATGATAGAGTAAGTTTCTCATGGTAGAAGAACGAGCATTTGGATCATTCAAAAAAGGAGGACTACGTGTTCCCCCTCATGACATCGAAGCAGAAAAAGCTTTGCTCGGTTCCGTAATGGTCGCCCCTGAAATTATTTATGAAATTTTTGATGTCGTAAATCCCGAAAGTTTTTACAGTGAGCGTCATCGAATAATTTTCAAGACAATAATGGAGTTGCTAGCAGCAACGAGACCAATCGACCTACTTTCCGTTTCGTCTCATCTTAAAGAAAAAAATCAGTTTGATTCAATCGGAGGGGCAAGCTATATCGCAGAAATTTCAAACTCCGCCCCATCGGCATCAAACGCAAAATATTATGCAGAAATTGTTCAGAAAAAATCAATTTTAAGAAATTTAATCGCAGCGGCTGATTATGTAACAGAAATTGGATATGGTGAGGTGGACGATATTGAAGCCATGCTAGACCGCTCTGAAAAAGCTCTATTTGGAGTTACAAATTCTTCAGGAAAAAATAAATTTATTTCAATTAAGGACGCCCTGGCCGAAGCATGGGAGCGTCTTGATAAACTTCACAAAGACGGCGGAGATATTCGTGGTGTTCCAACTGGCTTTCCTGACCTTGACGCAAAACTTGCTGGTCTACAAAAATCTGATCTCATCATCCTTGCCGCTCGCCCATCTATCGGAAAAACTTCCCTCGCCCTCGATATAGCAAGGCAAGCCGCAACCAAGCACAATATTTCTGTTGGAATTTTTTCTCTTGAAATGTCGCATCAACAGCTCATCGATCGTCTTATTGCAGCAGAGTCGAGGGTGGATGCATGGAAACTTCGCACAGGCAAAGTTTCAACAGATCACGAATTTTCACTTATTCGAGATTCATTGGACAGGCTTGCAAAGGCTCCAATTCACATTGATGACGATTCATCGATTAGCATCGTGCGAATGCGTTCCGTTGCAAGGCGTCTTAAGGCCGAAAAATCACTCGACCTAATTATCGTTGATTATCTTCAGCTCATTGTACCGCATAAAAATGTTGACTCAATCGTTCAGCAGGTTACAGAAATTTCGCGCTCCCTTAAGGGCCTAGCCCGCGAGCTTGAAATCCCTGTCCTTGCACTTTCACAGCTCTCAAGAGCCGTTGAAGCGCGAGGAGGCGAACCTCGTCTATCCGACCTCCGTGATTCTGGCTGTCTTACGGGTGACACAAAAATCATGCGAGCCGATACAGGAGAGCTTGTGCAGATTAGAGATCTAGTTTCACTGTCAGATATTCCAGTCCTTTCAATGAATGAAAACTACAAAATGTAAATATCGAATATCTCAAAAGTTTACTCAAGTGGAATAAAACC
>JBBUBG010000133.1:0-1160 GCA_038058345.1 Patescibacteria group bacterium
TGAGTAAGGCAGAGATTGAATATCTTGATGGAAAGCTAATGAGAGAAGGGTTGACAATCGTGCCACTTTCCGTGTATAATAAGGGTCAGTTAGTGAAGATTGAAATCGCGCTTGCGAAGGGAAATAAGAAGAGCGACAAGCGTGAGAAGATAAAAGAGCGGGATTCCGATAGAGAAAGGGATAGAACTTTGAAAAATCAATAAGAAGTCGTATCGGTCGTTCGCCAGGCAAAAATTTTCGGGAGAAAATTTTTGCCTGGGGGATGATCGGCTTCGACAAGGAAACTGCGAGAGGTGTGAGCGTGCCGAGCATTCTGGTGATCTCGTAAATCGCGCCAGAAAACTGCACTTGCCAACGCATCTGCAAAGAGCCCATTTGCTTCGGTGAATGGTATGTCTCTTGCATTCGCCTAAATTTATTTAGCCGAATGCCGTCCGACGATTCAATATTCTGTGAGGATCGATCCGGGCGTTATCTATCAGAATAGGAACGTGGGGCGCTTGCCCACAGCTCCGAATTAAATCAAGCTTTAGCGTAATGTTCATTTTGTCTTTTTTATACGCATTGCGCCAAGAAAAAATAAACAGACTACGCACGTAGATCTGCATCACTCGTTTTCCTTGCATGGGGGTTCGATTCCTCCCATCTCCAAAAGTAATAATAAAAGCGCCATTAATGGCGCTTTTATTATTACTTTTGGAGATGAGTGAGCAAATAGTTTTGCTCACGTGGAGGAATCGAAAAGCGCAGCCATATTTTTCAGCAGAAAAATAGGCGAGCTGGGGTCGAGAAAATTTTCCTGCAGGAAAATTATTCGTGACGATTCCTCCTTAAAAATCAATTGAAGAAAAAGACTGCCCTAAGGCAGTCTTTTTCCGTATTGATGTTTTTGGAGATGAGTGAGCAAATAGTTTTGCTCACGTGGAGGAATCGAACGCCGGAGCGATGTTTCGTCAGCAGACGAAACCGCGAGGCGGTGCCCAACCCGAGTCGAGCGACGGCGAGACGAGAGGTGCGGGCGATTCCTCCCATCTTGATTTCTCCTGCAGGAAAATTATTCGTGAGCGGTCCTTCCATCTCGTTTATTTCAAAAATAAGTAATAGTGTAAGTAATGGTGGCTGTCCCCATTACACCCAAAAATAAGTAATAGTGTAAGTAA
>JBBUBG010000134.1:0-2880 GCA_038058345.1 Patescibacteria group bacterium
GGGTAGAGCGATTTTCTTTTTTCTGCTTTTTCACAATTTAGCGTAAAGGATAGTTTAGATTTTTTCCACAATCACGGGATGCCCACAAAAGAAGAATCGGGTGGAAGAGTATTCCCCGTATCCGACAGAGCGCAGTCAGTTTTGGATGTACTTATCGGAATAATTCGGGAAAAATCTGTAAAGGTGAGATCAAATTCCCCCGTCACAGATGTTAGCATTGATAAAACAACTGGACTATTTAATATAAAAACAAAGGGAGCTACTTTTATCGCTCATTCATGCGTGATCGCCACGGGAGGAACTTCACGCAAAGAAACAGGCTCAACGGGCGACGGTTTTGTTTGGCTAAAAAAACTTGAGCACACGATAATAGAAAATAATTTCGCACTTGTACCCGTTGCACTAAAAGATTCCTGGGCAAAAAAGCTTAGTGGCATTTCCCTCCCCGAAATAAAATTAACAAGCTACCAAAACGGAGAAAAACAAGAAACGAATAAAGGGAAACTTCTGTTTACGCATTTTGGGATAAGCGGACCAGCGGTGCTAAATATGAGTAAAGAAATCGGTGAGCTCCTAAAATATGGAGAAGTTACGATCATGCTCGACCTTTTCCCAAACCTTGATCCAGGGGCACTGAAAAATAAACTCCAGGCACTGTTAATAGAGGAGAGTAATAAAAAACTCAAAAATGTTTTAGGCAATATAATTCCGTCGGCAATGGCAGAGCCTATTCTTGAAATGATTAAAGTAAATGGTGAAGAATTCTGTCACAGTATCAAGCACGATGATCGCATTAAGTTAGTTAGTTTACTAAAATTAATCCCCCTCCATGCAAAAGGATTGCTGGGAGCAGACAAGGCGATTGTTTCGTCGGGCGGAGTCCCACCTGCCGAAGTAGATTTCAAAACAATGCAATCCAAGATCGTCCCAAACCTCTACCTTGTCGGAGATATTCTAGACATAGACAGGCCATCAGGAGGATACAGCCTCCAGCTCTGCTGGACTACAGGATTTGTTGCAGGAGGCTCGGTCTAATTTTTTATCCGCCCGGCAGGAATCGAACCTGCGACCTTGAAGTTAAGAGCTTCCTGCTCTACCAACTGAGCTACGAGCGGAATATCACAATACTATCAAAAAAATTGATAAATTGGTAGTATATAAAAATCATCTGGGCGAGTGGCGAAATTGGCATACGCGCTAGCTTTAGAAGCTAGTGGGGAAACCCGTGGAGGTTCAAGTCCTCTCTCGCCCATTTTTTTAACTTGACTTTTGGCGAAAAGTCTGGTATTGATTACACGGGCATAGTTCGTTAACTTTAACCGAAAAATACTGGAGGTTTTGAAGTGTCTACTTACTTGACGTGGCGGGTTGCTGGCATCGGAGCTCTCATTTTGGGAGCGATTTTTCTCTTCTTCGCAATTCGGAAGATAATCACGAGCCTCTTGTGGTTCTTGAGCCTTGATTGGGTCGGAACGACATGGACGTACGGAATGACGCAGGCACTGGACCGTTCCATGAAGAAGATTTTCAAACACTCCTTCATGGCAAAAGGATACCCGCTGTGCGTCATTGTGAATGCATTGCTTATTAAACTCGAAGCGATGTTTATAATGTACGCACTCAACTACTTTAATGCGTACGACGAAATTGCGTTTTACGCGCTTTTCGCCTGTGCGGGGACCCGTTCGATTGACTACTTCGGTCGTCGCGGATTCCGGACAATTCCGGAAGGACAACAGGCAATCGTCCTGTTCTTCCTTGGGCGAATCAAATCGTTCAGCGGAACGGGATGGCTAGAGCTAGTATTCGAAGAAGGACGGGTCTGGTGCTTTCCACCTCCAATCATGAAGCTTGTGATTGTTGATACACGAGATCATGTTACATATCTCATGGAGCCGCGACCAGACGAGACACCGGGAGCAGACGAGCACGCAGTCCTTCCACCGATTGAACCATTTCTTGCAACGTGCAAGGATGGGATGATCGTCGAGATATTCGCAAGGTCTCGTTGGTGCTGGGATAATCCGCTCGAGAGTATTGAGCGGAATTCCAGGCTTGTTCACGGAGACATGAGAGACCTCATGCAAAAAGAAATTAGGGAGGAAATCGCAAAACTAACGATCGACAAGGCTGTTCTAATGACGGAAGAGCTCGCAGAATCCATAATGGAAGAACTGCAAGAAGCAGCTAGCGAGCTAGGAATAAAACTAAAATCCGACAAAGGGATCCAAATAACAAAAATTCTGGCTCCAAAGAAATACCGGGAAGCACGAGAGGATGTTAAGATAGAACAAAAAAAAGCAGATCGGGATCGGATCCAGAAAAAACTGGTTGTTGAATACGCAAAGGAACTCAAAGATAAGCTCGAAATCACTGGAGAAGAAGCCATCGAGGCCGTCGCCGGCGAGCGAAACAAGGCGACTCGCCAGATCATCAATGCTGGTCTTCAGACGCTAGGTAGTGCGATTGCTGATAGATTAACTGGAAACGGAACGCCAGGGGGAACTCCTCCCGGCACACCGCCAGCAGGTGGAGCTCCAGGAGGAACCCCTTCAGGGACTCCCCCGCCGAGTGGCACACCACCAAGACGAAGACGTGGTACTCCCAGTGGAACTCCGTAATACATTAAATCACAAATTGTACGGTTAGAGTTCAACTCTAACCATCAAGGGAGGAGCCAAATGGCAAACGGGAACGGAGATGACGACAATTCCGCGCCGACTGAGGCAATAAGAGCAATTGATGGGATTGTCTTCTTGGTAATTGCTGGGCTTGCCGCAAGCAGGTCCAGCGTACCAAAAGAGATCCTGAACGTCTTTGGATTCTTGATCGCAATATTCCTGTTTTTCAAACTTACCGGGATCAAGTCGGCCGAGATCG
>JBBUBG010000135.1:0-2296 GCA_038058345.1 Patescibacteria group bacterium
AATTGGGGTTTCCGAACAGCTTTTTGCCGCATTATTGGGGCTTAAGATCCCCTTTGCTTTCGAGGTGGCAGTGGAACACACCAATCAAGAGATAAAGTTTTTTGTTGGCGTTCCTCGGAGGTCTCTTGATTTTGCCGCTAGACAAATTCATGCTTTTTTCCCAGACGCAAAAGTGGAAGAAGTTCCAGATTATACAATTTTTGGACAGAACTCATTTACTCGGGTGGCGCATTTGGCTCTCTCTGTTTCAGATATTTTGCCTATTCGGACATATAAGGAGGCCAATGCAGATACCTTTGCGCCTCTTATTTCAACGCTTTCTCGAATGAAAGAGCTTGGTGAGGGTGCTGCGATTCAAATTATTGCAGAACCCGCTTCTGGAAGTATTAAATCGCAGGTTTTGTCGGCTATTAGTGGCTTGAAAAAGGGGAAAAAGATGTCTGAATTCATTAAGTCGGGCGGCCTGGCGGCCGCCCTCGGAGATACCCTCAAAGAACTCGCTCCTCAAACAGAAAAAAGCAGCGATGGGCCGAAGCCTGTGGATGAAGAAGCTGTTAAAATTCTCCAATCTAAAATCGAAAAACCCCTTGTTTCTGTTAATGTCCGGATTGTTACCGCAGCAGAAACTTCTGATCGCGCAGAAGACCTGCTTCTTTCTCTTGGTTCCGCGTTTGGACAATTCACTGCTCCCTTACGAAATAGCTTGAAGCTTGTTAAGCCAAAAAACACCAAACCTTTGATCTCTCAATACATTTTTCGTGATGTTGACCAGAAGACTGCCTTTGTTCTAAATACAGAGGAGCTCACTTCTATTTTTCACCTGCCAGTTTCTTCGACAGAAGTGCCTCGTATTGCATGGCTTAAATATCGTGAAGCTCCCCCACCTCAAAATATTCCAAGTGAAGGAGTTATCCTCGGAGAATCGGTTTTTCATGGAGACCAAAAAGATATTCGCCTTGCTGACGATGATCGTCGTAGGCACCTATACATTATTGGCCAAACGGGGACAGGAAAATCCTACCTCGCTCTTTCGATGGCGATTCAGGATATGCAGAATGGAAAAGGCTTTTGTTTTATTGATCCGCATGGCGATGTCGTTGAAGATATTTTAGCGCATGTTCCACAGGATCGGGTCAAAGACGTAATCGTCTTTGACCCCGGAGATATTAAGCGCCCCTTGGGCCTAAATATGCTTGATTTTAATCCTAATAATCCTGAAGAAAAAACATTTATCGTTAATGAGATTCAAGCAATCTTCAATCGCCTTTTCTCTGCTGAAACAATGGGCCCAATGTTTGAGCAATATATGAGGAATACCTTGCTCTTGCTGATGGAAGATGCCGTAAATGAGCCGGCAACTCTTGTCGAAGTTCCTCGTGTTTTGACAGATGAAGCGTTTCGTAAACGTAAACTTGCTCGCATAAAAAATCCCGTTGTTGTTGATTTTTGGGAAAAAGAAGCAGCGAAAACTACGGGAGAACAAGGGCTCGCGAATATGGCGCCCTATATCACTTCAAAATTTGGTAATTTTATTGCCAACGACTACATTCGTCCGATTATTGGTCAAACTAAATCATCTTTTAATTTTCGCGAGGTAATGGATTCTGGCAAAATTTTGCTGGTAAATATGTCAAAAGGGAAAATCGGAGACATCAATGCTGGACTTCTTGGCATGATTATTACGGGGCGTCTTTTGATGGCGGCATTGTCACGTCAGGATATCGCAGATAAGGAAGAAAGGCGAGATTTTAACTTTTACATTGATGAGTTTCAGAATTTTACCACTGACTCAATCGCTGTAATTCTTTCAGAAGCGCGCAAATATCGACTTAACCTCGTACTTGCTCATCAATTTATTGGACAGCTAACAGATGAGATTAGAAAGGCTGTATTTGGAAACGTTGGATCGATTATTTCTTTTCGAGTGGGAGTTCCAGATCAAGAAACGTTAATTAAAAGCTTTGGTCCAGAATTTTCCGAGCGAGATTTGCTTACAATCGAAAATAGAAGCGTTATTGCGAAGCTTCTTTTGGGTGGTGAGCCCGCTCGCCCATTCAATTTTCGCACCTATCCTGTTAGCAGGGGGAATCCAGAAGTTCGCACTAAATTAAAAGAGCTCTCTCGCCTTACTTACGGCGCCGAAGTGGAAAAAGTAGAAGAGGATATTTTGGCGAGATTGCGGAATTAGAGCTCGCCCCAACTCGCAAGGTTTAAAGAGCACGCGTCCGCCCTCTCCTGCGGAGGGCGGCGCTCGCTCTCGCTCGGCCGCTTTTGATTACAAAAGACCAAGCCGGCC
>JBBUBG010000136.1:0-5226 GCA_038058345.1 Patescibacteria group bacterium
ACTGGATCAATAAATATATATCGATTGGGTCGAGTATCTAGATTTAATCAGTTGCTTCTAGTAAACCGCTCTGCGGTAAGCTCGCCTTCGTGGTGAGCTTTTTTGTTCCAGCGAGAAAGTGGTTCACTAGACAAAATTTGCTAATTTAGGAAAAGTATGCTATTAAAATGATGGAACATCAGTAAACGCTGATGAATTACGGAAGGAGAATCCGTTGAAGAACCTTGTTGTTTTCAGAGAAAGGTGGGCTCGGTGGACTGTGGGCGAGGCGTTTCTGAAGACCTTTGGAGTTGTGTGTCAAAAGCTGGTGGGTTCAACCACTACACTTTTTGCACATACTCTTTGGGCTACAATGCTTGTGGGCGTGATTCAGATCCTTCTCGGAGCAGGGAGTTTGAGTTTCCAGAAGAAATCATTTGGAGATTCAACTCGCAATATCGCTGGGGCTGTGCTTTTTGGACTCCTTGCATGGAATTCGACGGTTCTCGGATTTGTTACCTTTTGGTACGAGGGAGAGTTTGGGGCGCGGGTGTTCGTGATAACACTATCTGTTGTGCCAGGTGCCCTCATTGATCATTTCTGTTTTTCAAATCGATTGAATTTCAGGCAATGGTCGGGAGTGTTGGTCGCTATTTTGGCGGGCTTTCTAGTACTCGGTTCACCGGCCCTAAGGAAGGGGATCTGGATCTGGTTTGCTTTCGCCAATATGATGACAGTGGCAGTCAATCAGGGGGTTACACAGGCGATCAAAGATATCGATCCCATGCGTAAGAATTTTTACGGTGGTATCGTCGCTGTTGCTTTGGGACTAGTTCTGCTTGGCGTGAAATTTGAATCAAAAACATTTTTTACGCCAGAATTTACCAAGCTCACTGCCGTCTCTATCCTTACTGGTTTGAATGTGGTGTTCATGTGGACACTAAATGTTTGGGCCTATAAGGACGGAGCGTATATCTCGCTCAAGAAAATCGTCCTAAATTCAGGATATCTATCAATGTCGATGGTTATCGGGGTTGCGTTTTTCGGAGACGCATTTGCCTGGGGGAAAATTGGAGGGATGGGTCTTTTTGTTCTATCTCTCGCCCTTATGGACAATGAGCTTTGGAAAGGAAAAAAGAAAGAGGTTTGATGGCACGAGCCCGACTACGCAGTAGTCGGGCTCAATTTTTTCCTTGCGAAGAGACAATAAAGAGGTTACTCTGTGTGCGTATGGCGACTTATAAAGGGAAAAAATTTTTAGGTTTAATAACTGCTCGGGGTGGATCGAAGGGGGTGCCGGGGAAAAATATTAAAATGCTGGGCGGGAAGCCGTTGCTTGCTTATACGATTCTTGCGGCAAAAAAATCGGGTATTTTTGACCGGATTATTATCTCTACCGATGATGAGGTCATTGCTTCTGTTGCGCGTGAGTGGGGAGCCGAGGTGCCTTTTATTCGCCCGCCAGAGTTAGCGCAGGATTCTACTCCGCATTTTCCTGTGGTAAAACATACACTTGAATTTTTAGCGAAAGAAAATTATCAGCCTGACTATGCTGTTATTCTTCAGCCGACTTCTCCGTTTCGACTACCAAGACAACTTCAAGAAGCAGCGGATATTGCCATTGAAAAAACTCCAGATTCTGTGCTTTCTGTTATGGAGGTGCCTCCGCAATTTAATCCGGCAAAACAGATGCAGGTGCGCGAAGATGGAGTGCTCCGACTTTTTAATTCGGGCCTTCTGATCGGTAAACGTATTCCGCGCCGACAAGATTTACCAGTTTGCTATATGAGCGCAGCCCTTTTTTACATGTTTCGCTCTGGACTTATTTTTGAAGAGGGGATTTCAGATTTTTACGGCGAAACGACTCTTCCATATTTTGTAGAAGATCCTCGAACAGCTCTTGATATAGATACAATGGAAGACTGGGAAAAGGCAGAAAAACTATTTGCCGAGATGGAGGCGTATCTTTGATGTTAGAAAACTCTCGACTAAGGCAAAAAGCGCAAACCAGATTGAAAAAAGTCCGACGAGAGATAGATAGCTGAGATTTTGCAGAGGTAAATATTCTACAATAATTAAAGCGGAAAAAGAGGATAGAGCTATTGCTCCGGAAAGATGTACCATCTTATTAAAACGGGGGTCTTTTTTGGATCCTTGAAGATAGGAAAGCACCGGGCCTGACAGAAAAACAGTATTAGCAATTGCTATTGCCATAAGTGTTTGGGAAAAATAAAAAACAGAAGATAATGAAAAACCTTGGCCTACGATCATCATTGTAATCGCAAAGTTGACGCCGATGCTGAGCCATAAGACATGCTTCATTTTTGGAAGAAGTGACACCACTTCGCGAGATAGTTTTTTGTCGAATTCGGAAATAGTATAAAGCATACCTGCACATGCGAGTGTCCCGAGCCCAAAAATTGTAGTTAGATTGTGGAGGATAAAGAAGAGACGCCTCTCAAGGTCTGTATTACTCCACGCGGGAAAAGAGATTAGGAAAATGATAAAGGCGAGCGAAAAAAAGAAATATCTGGACAGTCTTCGCTCGAACCATTTTGGATTAGCCGTATGAGCAAGAAGGCTAGTTAAGGAAAAAACAGTAAAAAAGATCCAGGCTGGATAAGTAAACAAAAGGGCGGATGTTTTTTCGGCTACGGAAGGAATTAGGGTTATCCCTTCATACGCAATTGCGTCGATTGGAAAAAATATCTGAAATCCGTACCATGCGATTAGGGCAAAAATGACGGATACTCCATGCATAACCATTACAGTGTTGGCTAGCTTACTTGCATTTCTATTGTTCCGCCACATAAGCTGCATTCCCCAGAGCGCTGTTCCTCCTGCGATTGCGAGACTTATTATTTTTAATATTTCAAAAAAAGTAAGCATGTGAGTAAAGGTCAAATTTTAATGATCTAAAGTGAGGAATAAAATTCCCGCTGCAAATAGCACTCGGGCGAGCGCAAAAAAAGTGATGTCTCCGGAGTATTTTAAAATTAGAATTCCGGAAAGAATAAGAATCGAAGATGCTAGAAAAAGATAATGACTTGCCTGAAGATGGGGGAATTTTTTTGTACGCGCCATACTGCATGTTAGTATAACGCGGTTCATTGTTAATCTGACTGTGAATAGTAGAATATAAATGAGATGAAAATCTTTCTTAGGAATATTACAGCACTTCTCATATTTTTTGTAATCGCTATTTTTGTTGCTGAAAAAAGCAGATTAAGCATAGCTGTAAATGAGAGTACCGGGGCAAGTATGGCTACGGCCACACTTGCCCCGGCGGAGACAAATCTTTCCGGTTATGTTTCAAAAAATTCTAGCTTTGTGTTTAACGAAGGTCCGTTCGTGCTCGAGAATAATTTAAAGGATGAATGGACTCGTGGAGATGAATGGCAAACGATCCGACTTAAAAACGCAACCACAACGGTATACGAAAAAACTCTGACCGAAGCGGACGGCCCGGAAAATTATATTTTTGGAAATGACTACAGTGTAAAATCTGATGGTTCCGCGCAGGTCTTATTTGAAAAAAGGCTAAAGGGTTTACCAGATGGTTGTCTTTTAATTTCAGAAATTAAAGATGAAAAGGAGAATCTTATTCCAGTTCCGATTTCGTGTGGTCAAAGTAATTGGGTAATCCAAAATGGTGAAAACAGGGAAATTTTTTTGCTTGGATATGATAAAGATAGTTTTGAAATGATTGAGTATTCACGAGAGGGTAATTGGAAGAGGGTACCGCTTTTAATGAATGGTCTAAAACTAAAAGAAACAAAATCAATTCGATTAATAAAGCCTTGGGATGATGGGTATGATCGGGCTGTTGTTCGCGGGACCGCCGAAGGCGGTCCCGCTCCTCGTGATTTTTGTATAAATCTTACGGAGGTCGATGTCTGTTCTAGGTCGGTTTTTTAGGCTATAATCGATTAACATCCATTATTTATTTTTTCGGAATAGAAAATATGTTTAATTATAAAAAGGGCTCGTCTGCTATTGTCGCTATTGTCGCTATTGTGATTGGTTTGGTTATCGGATATGGAATGTCTAAATCAGTAGGTATTGGTTTGGTTACCTCGGATACTAAAGCTGCCGATTTACGGGTAACATTAAATGCAATCGAGAGGGAACATGTCGCGATGCTTTCGACTGCCTTTCGGAATGGTTTTGATGGGCGCGCTGATTTTGGTGCCTCTGCCGATTCGCTTGATAAAAATTCAGTTGCTTTTTCCAGTGTAATTAAGAGTATTTATGGTGAGGAAACTTCAGTGAAATTTCTTGAGATATGGAGGAGTCATGTCGGATTTTTTATGAATTATACTGTTGCTGCAAAAAGGGGAGATAAGGATGGAATGGATAAGGCCGTTACCGATTTAGGTTCCTTCTCTACTTCGATTTCCGAACTTTATTTAAAAGCGAATCCGAATCTTTCCAAGGAGGCAGTCAAGTCTCTTGTTTTGGAAAGCGTGGGACTTCTTAAATCCATAATCGATTCACACAGTGCTGGTAATTTTGCGGACTCATACGCAAAACAACGCTTGGCCTCTGAAAAGGCCGGAGGATTTGCTGATGTGATTGCGAGTGCAATTATTAAGCAGTACCCTGAAAAGTTTAAATAGAAAGGGGCTAGCTCGGAAATTGTGAAAGTTGAAAAAACGACCGGACATTTTTTCGCTAAATGCGAAAAAATGTCCGGTCGTTGTGGTGCGAGGCGTCTTCGTGGAAGCTAGCCTCTGTACGCAGATCGCAGTGTGAAATTTTTGAAACTGCGACTGGTGCGACTTCGGGAGTGCGTTTTTTCTTCCTCTTTTGAGAGCTGTTCCGCGAGCCAGCTTCGAAGGAAGTCGCTGAAATTGAAATGGATGTTGCAAATTTCACCCTTAATGGCGAGAGTCACCCTTCTCCTTGTTGGGTAGGGAAGCTCGCTGTGGGCGGCGGTTAGCGCTCCTGCAATTTCAAGGCGCCTTTTGTCAAAAAGATCCTTTTCTTTTCCTGTTTCTTCTGTCCTGCGCGTCATTTCCTTGAGAAAACTCTCCAGGTAGAATGACTGAATGGTCGGCATCGTTACAGTTTGCCTGAGAATCATGGTCATTGTTTCTCTGCAAAAATCGCGAACTTTCCCGAGAGGGATTGTTCGATAAATTCCGATCACCTCGCGTACGATCCTTTCGGGATCAAGAATAAGATCAGGCCCGGACGCGAGAGATGAATAACTCATCCGAAGGCGCTCCATTTATTAGAACTGTG
>JBBUBG010000137.1:0-1119 GCA_038058345.1 Patescibacteria group bacterium
CAGGCAGGACGGTGCAATAGTAACAAACTACCATGTTATAAGCAATGCAAAGGGCGTTGCTGTGAAGGCAGGCAATAAGGTCATTGAGGTTGAAGGGTTTATTCACATGGAGAAGGCAAGGCTGTGAACGATGAACAGACTGTTGAAAAACCATTTCAGCGTCACCCTGAACGAAGTGAAGGGTCTTTCAAGCGGTTGGAAAAATGAGATTCTTCGCTACGCTCAGAATGACAATAGTGTACATTTTAGAGTTTTTCAACAGCCTGTGAAGATTTGACCCTATGATCCTTCTATGATCCTTACTTATTAATTCATAAAAATAAATGATGAGGTTAGCCAGAGGAGATGATAATGCAGACTTGTTATGCGTGCCAAAACCCTGCCACGACAAAAGAACATATTCCACCACAGTGCCTTTTTCCTGAGGTGAAGGATACTGCTGCTGGTGCTGACTACCGTCGCAATCTGATCACGGTGACCTCCTGCGCGGAACATAATTTTCGGAAGTCCGGGGACGATGAGTATCTTTTGTATGTCCTAAGTACGAATCTTCCAGCGAATGCAATTGCCCAGACTCAATGGACAAAGCTGAAGCGTGCCATCAAGCGCCGTCCCGCACTCTGGAACTCAATGCGCAGCAATGTTGAGGATGTTGAAGTCATGGACAGTCACACAGGTAAAAAATATAAAGCTGTGCAAATGAGTTTAGATGGTATTCGTTTTCAGAGGTCACTTGAATTGATCGCGCTCGGGGTTTATTGCCACCACTTTGGGGAGCGTTGGGAAGGTAACATTCATGTCCATTCCGATTTCATTGCCTTCCCTCATGTGCCGAATGCGGCAGAGATTGATGCCAACAGGGTGTTGGTTTTTAACTGTGCGGAGACTATTTTTGCCAGCCTACCACGATACGGTGATAATAAGAAAGTTTTCTGGTATCAAGTTTATGAGCCAGAGAACCGCTTCCGTTGTCTCATCCGCCTTGGTTTCTACGAGGGATGTACCGCAACCGCTTTTCTTGGAGAGATAAAGTTTGAAGCAACAGGGTCATATGTTTAAAGGGCACCTGTCAAGGGAGGGAAAAAATGAATATAGAAAAGGAAGCATTTGCTGATTATC